>JAZPYY010000064.1:0-7411 GCA_045544375.1 Shuttleworthella sp. | reverse complement strand
CTCCTCCGCCTTCATGGATTTCGGATCATAAATTGCCATTTTCTCTCTCCTCTAAGTACTGTGAATGGTTGGTTGCGATACCCGTAAAACCGGGTTCCTGACTTCCTGTTGATTGTGTTTCTGTGATGGGTTATGAACCTCTGCTTATGTTCGATATACTCAGGTCTGCGTCCGCACATCTCCCCGTGCACAGACGATTTCATACCCGATGGATCGCATATCTTCTTTCAGTTCCAAAACCTTTTCTGCCGATTCCAGGCCGGTGACCAGCTTGTTGTCGTACAGTTCGTAATTCTTCCGGTTATCTTCCGGCGACAGGTTCGGCATGATGACGTTAGCGCCGGACAGGATGCCCTGTTCCCGGCCCCGCGGTGCGATGGTGCCTAAGGCCGTGGTGGCGGGCAGCAGCACCGGCGGATGAATCAGCCGGATGATGGACAGCAGATAGCAGGTCAGTTCCACCGTTCCCGCCGGCCGGTCCGCGAAGGGCGTTTCGTGGTGGGGAATGAAAGGCCCGATACCGCACATGTCCGGTTTGAAGATTTCGATGAATTTTAGATCCTTCGCCAGATGGGCTGTGGTCTGATAGGGGCTTCCCACCATGAAGCCCGCTCCCACCTGATAGCCGATGTCCTTTAAGGTCTGCAGGCAGTCCATCCGATGCTGCCAGGACAGCTTTGCCGGATGCAGCTTCGCATAGTGTTTTGGATCCGCCGTCTCGTGCCGCAGCAGGTAGCGGTCGGCGCCGGCGTTAAACAGGGTGCGATAGCTTTCAGCAGACCGTTCACCCAAGGACAGGGTCACGGCCACATCCGGATAGCGGCGCTTCAGTTCCCGGATCAGCGGCACCAGCACCTCATCCGTGAAAAAGCCGTCCTCGCCGCCCTGCATCATAAAGGTGCGAAAGCCCAGCTCGTATCCCGCGTCCGCGGAGGAAAGAATCTGCTCCGGCGTCAGCCGGTACCGGGTGCAGGAACGGTTGCTTTTGCGGATCCCGCAGTACAGGCAGTCGTTTCGGCAGATGTTGCTGATCTCGATCAGGCCGCGGATGTACACGTCGTTTCCGTAGATGCTTTTGCGCACCGCCACCGCCCGCTGAGCAAGCATTTCGGCCAGCTGGGGCGTGCGGCCGTCGATGAGACGGACATATTCCTCTTCAGACAGGCTGTGGGTCGTATTCAGTTTTTCAATCAGAGAATACAGCTCCTGCACCGTCTGTCTCCTTATATGCTGCGGCCATAATCTTTTCGCCATGCTGACAGACTCACGAATGCTTACCTTCGCTCGCTGTCGCGGCATTCGCCGTATGCGTCCTCATTACATCACGCAGAACGGGCCGCCGATTTCCCGCAAAGAGAATCCGGCGGCCCGCTTTCATACAGTCCGTTTATCCGTCATTCGTCTTTCACCGCAAGCAGGCTGTGCCCGGTTTTGGTGTCAGGGAATCTTTTTTTATTTTATTGGTGAAATGATCCGCTCGCCCAAAGTACGGCTTTGCGTGGCGTCGGCCTTTTGGCGTTTGAATCTTAAATCGTGGAATACGTCGCTTTTGCACGGATGCCGTCGATGCGCCCCAGCGCCCCGGTCAGTGCGTTTATTTTATCATTCGGCGCGTCCATCGCAATGCAGATGATATTGATGCCGCGCTCACGATAAGGTATGCCCATGCGTCCGATGATGTAGGAACCATACTGATGCAGCAGTTCGTTTACGACCTGCGCCGCATCCGTCTGTTCCACGATGATGCTCAGCACAGCCACTCTCGTTTCCATGACATCTCCTTTCAAGCGCTCAGATAAATGTACTCTGATTCCCCGGATTTTGCAAGCGGTTTTCGCGCAGAGTTTCAGACACTCTTGCAGCGTCTGCGGACTTCGCAGCGTTTCAGCCGCACTTACAGTGACTGCGTTCTTCGCAGCGTTTCAGCCGCACTTGCAGCGACTGCAGACATCCCTAGTATTCAATGTACTCCCGGGTTCCGTCTGAATACATCACTTCATAATGGCCATGTCCGGGATTTGACTCGTCTGCATAGTTGATGCGGTACAGCTCGGTCCGTTCCGGTACAGGTTCCGGCGCAGGCTCCGGTTCCGGCTCCGGTGTGGGTTCCGGTTCAGGTGCGGGGGTCGGTTCCACTGCCGGTTCCGGCTCCGGTTCCGGCGTCTGCGCCGGGGCCGGCTGCACATTCGTATTGGCGGTCTGCGCAGCCCTCGTGCCAACCAGAATCACCCGGTTGGCGGGTTCCTTTGAAATCATGTCACCGGTCCGTTCCCGGGCGGTTTCCTCCCCGTCAGTCTTCGTCACACGATAGAAAATCAGACGTTCTCCATCTGCCCCTTCGGTGCGGACCACTTCCGAGCCCCGGGCGATGGAGGCGTCGTTCTGACGTACGGTCTCAAAGGGCACCGTCTCCACCTCGATCACATCTTCATAGGTGATGCGGGTAATCGTAATCTGCATGTCGGCGGTCACCGCCGTATCCGCGTCCGGCTTGATCTGATCGTCCTCAGACAGAACAATTTTCTGTTCCTTCAGCACCTCTTCCACGGTGGCGGCCTGGGTGTATACCGTGCGCTTATCGCCGTCTGCAAAAATCTCTACCGGGATCTGGGTCGTCCACTCGATCCGAAGGTCATCCTCCAGCACCGTCTGGATGTCGGGACTTAACATCACGCCATCGGTCACGGAAAGCCCTTCTTCCTGGAGAAGCTCTTCCACCGTTCCCGCCATGGTGGTGATGGATCGCTCTTCCCCATCCACGGCCAGGGTCACCGTCTTCTGGCGCAGGATGGTGATGGTGCCGCCTTCCACGCGCACGTCCGGCGCCGGATCTGTCTGATCTCCCGCTTCCAGCGTAATGTTGGCTTCCGCCAGGACGTCCGCGACGGTTGCCGGCAGCGTGGCCTCCATCATGGTCACCCGTCCGCTGTCATAGATCCTGATGCGTCCGGATGAACCGCAGGCCGTGCAGATTGCTGCCATCAACATTAAAACCAGGCTGACTGCTCCCTTTTTCTCACTTTTCATGTCTTCTCTCCATTTCGAATCCTACAGCATTCTTGTGCTGCGCTCTAAGATCCCGTTCATCTGCGCAATCACAATGCCGTAATTGCAGAAGGGCACGCCCTGGTCAGAGGCGCAGCGCATGCGGTACAGTACGTCCCGTTCCGTAATCATGCAGCCGCCGCAGTGAACCACCAGAGCATAGGGTGACAGATCCTCCGGAAAATCCCGTCCGGAGCAGGTTTCGATGCGCAGGTCTTTTCCCGTATGCGCCCGCAGCCAGTTAGGAATCTTCACCGTTCCGATATCGCCGCACTGCCGGTGATGGGTGCAGCCCTCCGCCATGAGGATGCAGTCGCCGTCGGAAAGTCCATCGATGGCCGCCGCGCCCTTCAGAGACGTAATTAGAAAGCCTTTATAACGCGCCATCAGAATGGAAAAGGAAGTCAGGGGCACTTCTTCAGGCACCACGGAGGAAACAAAGGAAAACACCTGGCTGTCGGTAACCACCAGGGCCGGGGGTTCTTTTAAGGCCGAAAGGGCCTGGGCCAGCTCGGTTTCCCGCACCACCACAGCCAGCGCCCCGGCGTCGATCACATCCCGCACCGCCATCTGCTGGGGCAGAATCAGCCGTCCCTTGGGGGCGGATTCGTCAATGGGGCAGACCAGCACCACCGTATCCCCCGGGCGGATCAGATCCGACAGCAGCGGCCGGGGATTCTTCTGGGGGGACAGGGTGCCCAGACGCTCCTTAAATTCATAAACGCCGGCGCCGGTTTTGGAAGAAACCATAATGACATTATGGTTTTCTGTCCCGGGCGTGCTGTCACCGGAAAGCGTTCCCCACAGGACATCTGTGTTATTCTTATCTGCATCCGCCAGCAGATCCTGTTTGTTGGCCGCAATGATCCAGGGCAGCCCCCGTTTTTGAATCATCTCCAGCAGCTGGCCATCGGCCTCCGTCATGCCGACGGATGCGTCCACCACCAGCACGGCGATGTCCGCGCGGTTTAATGCCTGCCGCGTCCGGCGGATCCGCAGTTCCCCCAGCATGCCTTCGTCGTCAAAGCCCGGCGTGTCAATAATGACCACCGGGCCCAGAGGCAGCAGCTCCATGGACTTCATCACCAGATCTGTGGTGGTCCCTTTCACGTCCGACACGACAGACAGATCCTGCCCGGTCACTGCGTTGACCAGGCTGGATTTGCCGGCGTTGCGGCAGCCGAAAAAGCCAATGTGAATCCGCTCTGCGGAAGGGGTGTCATTTAAGCTCATATGTTTTTCCTCGTTCGCCCATGGAATCTTAAGCAAACCACGCCCGTCAGACGCGCGAACTCCCGCGCTGCGCGCTGTTACGGCAAACCGTACCAGCCAATGCCCTCATCCCGCCAGGCACCGGTGGCAAGCAGCTGACCGCGCTCATAGGCGTCGAGGGTATAGTGATGAGCGCCGACCACCAGATTCGGCGTAAACAGTCGATACAGCGGAACGCGGTGCTGGGTATCGGAATACCATCCGATGCCCTCCTGCTGCCAGCCGCTTCTGCCCAGGATGGTGTATTCGTTAAAGTCCATGGTGTAGTGATGGTCCGTGGTGTAGGGGTTGAACAGGCGGTACACCGGATCGCCCTTTTCCGGGGCGTACCAGCCGATGCCCTCATCTTTCCAGCCCCGCTGCGTCAGCAGAACCTGACGCTCATAGGTATCCGCCGTGTAAAAATGCTCATGGGTGGAAGGCATGTACAGACGGTACATCGGACGCGATGCCAGCCGTGCAAGCTTCTCCGTGCGGGTCGCCCGGCAGACGGTACAGGTGTAGATTCGCGAACCTTCCGTAGTGGACGTGGGCATCTTCGTTACTTTGCCCTTATCCCACTTATGGCCTTTCGCCGCAATTTTCAGCTGATCCGCCGTCGTACCGGTGCATTCGTCGTTTCTCAGATACAGCCGGCTGCACCCGCTGCACTTGTAGTACTCTTTATTTCCGGCGGCCGTACAGGTGGGCGCCTTCGCCGCAACCTTCGTAAGAGCATGACGGTGCTCCACGCCAAGATTTAAGGTCAGTGTAAAGTTGTAATTGCCGTTTTCGCTGACCACTTTCACCGACAGCTTCACCGGCGTCGTAACAGCCGCGGAAGACGAGGGCCGCGTGACGGTTCCGTTAGCGGAGATCACCGAGCTTTCGTCCGCCGAATAGGTAAATGTGGTCCCGTAGGGCCCGCTTCCGGCAGTTTTCAGGTTGCTTTTCACTGCGCCGATATTGGTGTTGGATGACTTGATCATATTCCACAGGTTGCTGCCGCTCATTAAATAGGCCAGCGCCTGATGAATGTGAACGAATTCCGTGTCGGTGCTGTTGACAGCCTTGATCCGCCAGCCGGCGGAATTGCTGCCCGTCTGCCAGGCATAGCTTTTATCCAGGTGCCGAAAGGCGGAACAGGATTCGTTGCTGCTGTCAATGCCCAGTCTTTTGTTGCATTTCACAACCACCGCAAAGGAGCAGCTTCCGGAAACGCCTGTGGGGTCGAGAAGCTGCGGCGTATTCAGATCAATGGTATACCAGCCCGGATAGGTGTTCGTAACCTGACCGAGGGAGTTAAAGGTATACGAGGACATATCCTTATGTCCGTAATCCGGGATCACATCCACCTGTGCCGTAGATCCGGCATCCGGCAGAAAAACACGCACGGATTTCAGCACTTCCGGCTGCGTCAGTGTAAAATACCGCAGAAACAGTGTGCCGTCTTTATAGGGATTCCAGTAGCCCGTCGTTTGCAGGTAGTCGTATTCGTGGGTGTGCCAGCGGCTGCTGTCGTATCCGATGACACTGGAAATGGCATAGGCGTCCGAAGGGAAATTCGGATCCTCGTATGAAACCCAGATATATCCGGCATTTCCGAATGACGTACCCCAGCTGTTTTTGACTTTCCAGGCACCGTTAGAGGAGGGCCGGCAGGCAGATTTAAAATTGGTACGGGAATAGTTGTCGTCCCACCCGATAATGGTCACGTCGTGGTTTAACGAGCTGAGCTTATAATTCCGAAACAGCGCACCTGTGGAATTATTATAATAGCTCGACGTGCCCTTCTGCATGGCGTCGTCAATGTTAATACTTGCGCCAACTGCGCCGTACTGCTGGATCAGTTCTTTGATTTTCTGCGTGGAAAGCCCGTCTCCATTGGCCTTATTCCCGCAGAGGAACAGGATATCCTTCGGCATCAGCATCTTTGGCTTCCCATACAGCGTCGTGCTTAACGAACGGCTCGGAAGCGCAGATGTGCTGTACCTGTCATAAGACTCATAGGTGGCGCCGCCGATGCAGAGTTCTGAACCGGAGCTGTTCAGGTTGTTTCCCCGCATCAGATAGATGGCTGCAAGTTCCCGGCTGCCCTCACCGCCGGGCGCACGGGAAACCCCATAGGTGGAATTGCTGCTGTAACTGCTGGTGGCATACGCCATATGCATTTCCGAAAGGTCGTAGGATCCGTATCCATGCTGCTGCAGCCAGGTCTCCATCACGGCAAGCGCCGTAAAATCCCAGCACAGGCTATTGGATCCCTGATTACGGATGGGCGTGGTGGAAATGGAGTAGCTTGAGGGCAGGGAAGCGCCCCGAAGAGAAGACGAATCCTCCTGGGCATAAACATACCCTTCTGCGGCGTCATCTGAAGTCAATCCATCCGGTACCACTTCATTTGTGCCGGGTTCACCGGGTTCACCGGACCGGTCAGGCAGCACGTCGGGCTCAGACGGCCCCGGCGCATCCGAAATGGACGCCAGTCCCGGTTCCTCCGAAGGGGGTTCCGTTTCGGCATATTCCTCCGGGAAAGCCAGTTCCGGCGGCAGAACCTCCTCATCCGGGACAGCTTCCCAATCCGGCAGATAACCCTCTTCGGGGAAAACCAGCGGTTCCGGGAGCAGGGCAGTCTCCGGCGTTTCTAAGCTGATCGGGGTTTCTACGCCGACAGACGATTCCGCTCCGGCTTCCGTCTCCGGTTCCTCCGCGCGGACAGAAACGGCCGCAACCGCTGATACCGCCAGCATAAAGCTCAGATACAGAGAAAAGAATCTCACACGTTTCACACTGTCCTCCTTTACAAATGCCAGTCACGGATTCATCCCGCAAAAGGCTTCCGGTTTTACATCCTTTCTTTCCACACGTGCTTCTCTTCCATCGCAGCTGCAGCCTGCTTCCGACAGAGTTCCGTTCCGAAATGATGTAGATGTCGGTGAAGTTTTTCAGAATCAGTCTCATGGTCGGCCGCCGCTCCTTCAAAAGTTATGTCCTGCCTGCCGTCGGCTGGTCTCCGCCTTCATTCGTTTCTGTCCACATCCGTCTCTACTTTTTTGATATCCTCGCTCTGGTCGATGTTGACACTCCCCATGCCTAAAGGCAGGGGATTCTTGCT
>JAZPYY010000063.1:0-33563 GCA_045544375.1 Shuttleworthella sp. | reverse complement strand
CGCATACGGCGAATGCCGTGACAACTCGCGAACGCTTGCGTTCGCGAGTCTGTCGGGCATGGCTCATTGCGATAAGACGAGGACGCATACGGCGAATGCCGTGACAACTCGCGAACGCTTGCGTTCGCGAGTCTGTCGGGCATGGCTCATTGCGATAAGACGAGGACGCATACGGCGAATGCCGCGACAACGAGCGAACGGAACGTTCGCGAGTTTGTCGAGCATGGCTCAAGGGAAACCGAATCGGATGGGCGGCAAAGCCTGCCCATCCGATTTCGAAGGAAAAGAATTACATGAGAGAAAAAGTGATTGTCATCGATTTCGGCGGACAGTACAACCAGCTGGTGGCCCGCCGTGTCCGTGAGTGCCACGTGTACTGCGAGATTTATTCCTACCGCACGCCCCTTTCCGAAATCGCGGCCATGCAGCCTATGGGCATCATTCTAACCGGCGGTCCTTCCAGCGTCTATGAAGAAGGCGCCGCCACCTGCGCCAAAGAGCTGCTGGAACTGGGTGTGCCGGTGCTGGGTCTGTGCTACGGCGCCCAGTGGATGATGCACATTTTAGGAGGCGAAGTGCGCCGGGCCAGCGAACGGGAGTACGGCCGCACCGAATGCTTTGTGGACAACACCTCCGCCCTGTTCACCGGTGTTACGCCCAAAACCACCGTGTGGATGAGTCATTTTGATTACATTCACCGCATGGCGGAGGGCTTCCGGGTTATCGCCCACACCAAGGACTGCCCGGTGGCGGCGGCGGAAAATCCTGCGGCGGGCCTGTACGCCATTCAGTTCCATCCCGAGGTGCTGCACACCCCCGAAGGCAAAACCATGCTGTCCAACTTCGTGCTGCGCATCTGCGGATGTACCGGGGACTGGCGGATGGATTCCTTCGTGCAGAAAACCATCACCGATCTGCGCGAAAAGGTGGGCAGCGGCCGGGTGCTTTGCGGTCTGTCCGGGGGCGTGGATTCCTCCGTGGCAGCGGTGCTTTTAGCCAAAGCCGTGGGCAGGCAGCTGACCTGCGTTTTCGTGGATCACGGCCTGCTGCGCAAGGATGAGGGCGACCAGGTGGAAGCCGTTTTCGGCGAGCACGGCCAGTACGACCTAAACTTCATCCGGGTCAATGCCCAGGATCGTTTCTACCGGAAGCTGGCCGGGGTGACCGAGCCGGAAAAGAAACGCAAGATCATCGGCGAAGAGTTCATCCGCGTGTTTGAAGAAGTGGCTAACGAGATCGGCGAGGTGGATTATCTGGTGCAGGGCACCATCTACCCGGATGTGGTGGAAAGCGGCTTAGGGGGCGAATCCGCTGTCATCAAGTCCCACCACAACGTGGGCGGCCTGCCATCGGTGGTGAAATTCAAGGAGATCTTAGAGCCTCTCCGGGATCTGTTTAAGGACGAGGTGCGCCAGGTGGGCCGGGAACTGCGGATGCAGGACGTGTTAGTGGACCGCCAGCCCTTCCCTGGCCCGGGTTTGGGCGTGCGCATCGTGGGCGACATTACGGCGGAAAAGGTGCGCATCGTGCAGGAAGCGGATGCCATCTTCCGGGAGGAACTGGCGCTGGCCGGGGTGGACTGCTCCATCGGCCAGTATTTCGCTGCCCTGTCCAACATGCGCTCCGTGGGCGTCATGGGTGACGAGCGGACCTACGACTATGCCGTGGTGCTGCGGGCCGTGAATACGGTGGACTTTATGACTGCCGAAGCCTCCAACATCCCCTGGGACGTGCTGCAGCGCACCATGACCCGGATCATCGGCGAAGTGCGGGGAGTTAACCGCGTGCTCTACGATCTCACCAGCAAGCCGCCTGGAACCATCGAGCTGGAGTAACAAATCGTTCGAACTTTTGACATCTGAATCATAAAATCCGGTGGAAGCGCCTCCCCTTTTATGTTAAAGTAAGAATAACTATATTCTGCTTTCTGACGTGAATAAAGGGGAGGCGTCATTTTGAAATCCAGAGGAAGAAAAACAACTTTGATTGCCGTCGCGGGTGTTGCAGCCGTGATGGCGATTCTTGTTTTCGGCACCGTGTGGATGGGCAATCAGGCACAGAAGGATACCGCTGAAGCCGTTTCAGCGGTCAGTCACCTGTACTTAGACGAGCTGGCCGGCCGCCGGGAGCAGGTGGTTTCCGACAACTTAAAAGGGCGGATTTCGGATATCAAAACCGCACTGGATATGATGACGGAGGAAGATCTGTCCGATAAAGCCCATATGGAGGCTTATCAGAAGCGGATCAAGAGGCTGTTTTCCCTGGATAAGTTTGCCTTTGTGGATGAGGACGGACTGATTTACACATCCACCGGTACGCAAAATGACATCGACTCCTATCATATTGATTACAGCCATATTTTCGGGCAGCAGATTTTAATCCGGGATCTGGACGCCTCCGAAAAGAAGGTGATCATCGCAGTTTCCGTGGGGGATCTTACCTTTGAGGGAAAAAAGCTGACCGCCTGCTTTATGGAAATTGACATGCGGGAGATGCTTGCGGGTGTTTCCATGCAGTCCCAGAGCAGCGGAGCCACCTTTTCCAATATCTATACCAAAAGCGGCGTGGCTTTAAGCAACACCATCTTAGGCGGTTTGGCGGTGGAGGATAACCTGCTGGAAGCCTTAGCCCGGGCAGAGTATGATCCCGGATATTCCTACGAGGCTGTCCGCTCGGATTTTGAAAATCTGAACCGGGGAGAAGCCTCTTTTATCTATGAGGGCATTCATGAAACCCTAAGCTACGTTCCGGTGGAAGGGACGGACTGGTTCCTGACCTATCTGATCCGGGAAAGCATCATCAGCGAACAGATCAGCTCCATTTCCGAAGGCACGCTGCGCCGAAGCATTGTACAGTCGGTGCTGACCGTGGCTGCCATGCTGGCGGTTTTCCTTTACATCCTTTTCCAGAGCCGCAAAAACGCGGAACTGGCTCTGGCGCAGGAGACGGCGGCGGCCGAAACCCGGGCCAAGCAGCAGGAACTGGATGAGCGGATTGCCATGCAGGACGCCATTGAAAAGCAAAGCCAGGCCTTAGGTGTGGCTCTGGCTGCCGCGGAAGAAGCCAACCGGGCGAAGACGGCGTTCCTTTCCAACATGAGTCACGAAATCCGCACCCCCATGAACGCCATCATCGGTCTGGACAGCATCGCCCTAAACGATCCGGAAACGCCGGAAAAGACCCGGGGCTATCTGCAGAAAATCGGCGATTCCGCGGAGCATCTGTTAAATCTGATAAACGACATCTTAGACATGTCCCGGATCGAGTCCGGGCGGCTGGCGCTGCGCAATGAAGAGTTTTCCTTCCGCAAGCTGCTGGAAACCGTCAACACCATGTTCTCAGGGCAGTGCGCGGACAAGGGGCTGGAATACCAGTGCCACATCAACAGCGCCATCGACGATTATTACATCGGCGATAACATGAAGCTGCGCCAGGTGCTGATCAACATCTTAGGCAACGCGGTGAAGTTCACCCCGGAAGGCGGCAGCGTGGAACTGTCCGTGGAACGCACCGCCCAGTATGACGGCAAAAGCACTCTGGTGTTTACCATTGCGGACACCGGCATCGGCATGAGTGCGGAATTCCTTCCCCGCCTGTTTGATACCTTTACCCAGGAAGATGCTTCCACCACCAGCAAATACGGCAGTTCCGGCTTAGGTATGGCCATTACGAAGAACATCGTGGAGCTGATGAACGGCAACATCCAGGTAAAGAGCAAAAAAGGAAAGGGCAGCACCTTTACGGTGACGGTGACCTTAGCGGATTCGGACCGCAAGGACGACGGCCAGGGATCCGGCGAAATTCATCCCCAGGATCTTTGCGTGCTGGTGGTGGATGACGATCCCGTGGCCCGGGAGCACGCCCGTCTGGTGCTGGAAAATGCGGGCATTGCTGCCGAAGTGGCCTCTTCCGGAGAAGAAGCCATTGAAAAAACGGCGCTGCGCCACGCCCGGAGAGAGCCCTATAACCTGATTCTGGTGGACTGGCAGATGCCCGGCTTAGACGGCGTGGAAACCACCCGGCGCATCCGCAGGGAAGTGGGCAGCGAAAGCGCCATTGTCATTCTCACGGCCTATCGCTGGGACGACGTGCTGGAGGAGGCTCTGGCTGCCGGTGTGGACAGTTTCCTGGCAAAACCGGTGTTTGCCGGCGCCGTGATGGAAGAATACCGCATCGCGAAGGACCGACGGGACAGCGATGCGAAACAGGCTTCGGACAAGGCCGACCTGACCGGACGCCGCATCCTCTTAGCCGAGGACGTGGCCATCAACGCCGAGATCATTACCATGCTGCTGGCGGAGCGGCAGATGGAAGTGGAGCATGCCTTAAACGGCCGTCTGGCCCTGGAAGCCTTTGAAAATCATCCCGTCGGCTATTACGACGCGGTGCTTATGGACATGCGCATGCCGGAAATGGACGGTCTGGAAGCCACCCGCCGCATCCGGGCCACGGATCACGCCGATGCGAAATCCATACCGATCATCGCCCTGACGGCCAACGCCTTTAACGAAGACGTACAGCGCAGCATGCAGGCCGGCTTAAACGCTCACCTGTCTAAACCGGTGCAGCCGGAGGTGCTTTATGAGACCCTGGAAACGCTGATTGCAGCTGCCGAAAACGGCAGCATAGGGACCGCCGAAAAGGACAGCGCGGAACCGTTTTACACAGTGAATCAATAGAAGGCAGGCGTCGATGCTTAAAAGCCACGAAAAATTTCATTCCGTTAACGGCAAGCGGCAGATTCTCATTGCGGACGACGAAATCATCAACCGCGAGATACTGCGGGAAATGCTGCAGGACGACTACGAGCTGCTGTTTGCCGCCGACGGCGAAAAAGCCCTGAAGCTGATCCGGGAAAACGAAAACACCCTTTCCCTGATTCTGCTGGACATTCTGATGCCCAACAAATCCGGCCTGGATGTGTTAAAGGATATGCGGGCCGACAGCCAGCTGTCCCAGATTCCGGTCATCGTCATGACGGCAGAGCGGGAAAGCGAGGTGGAAAGCCTGGAACTGGGCGCCATTGACTTCATCCCGAAGCCCTATCCGCCGGTGGGCGTGATCCAGGCCCGTCTTCGCCGCACCATTGAGCTGACGGAAGATCGGGACATCATTCAGTCCACAGAACGGGATCCCCTCACCGGACTGTACAACCGGGAATATTTCTACCGCTACGCCGAGCAGTTTGACCAGTACCATGCGGATCTGGTTATGGACGCGGTGCTTCTTGACATCAACCATTTTCACATGATCAATGAGCGCTACGGAAAGGCTTACGGCGACGAGATCTTAAAGAAACTGGCCGGCCGGGTGCGGGCCATGGTGCTGGAAGCCGGCGGATTTGTGTGCCGCCGGGAAGCGGATACCTTCATGGTTTACCTGCCTCACCGGGAGGATTATCCCCAGGTCATGGAAGACATCATGTCCGGCCTTCTGGAAGGGGACGCAGCGGAAAACCGGGTGCGTCTGCGCATGGGCGTCTACCCCAAGGCGGACAAAACCATCGACGTGGAGCAGCGCTTCGACCGGGCGAAAATGGCCGCCGACACGGTTCGGGACACCTTTACCCAGAATATCGGCTACTACGACAAGCACCTGCATCAGCGTCAGCTGTACGCCGAGCAGCTGATTGAAGAATTCCCCAAAGCCATTGCCGAAAAGCAGTTTGAAGTGTATTACCAGCCCAAATTTGACATCCGGCCGGATACGCCTCTTCTGGCCAGTGCGGAAGCGCTGGTGCGTTGGGTGCATCCTACCCTGGGCACCATCAGCCCCGGGGTTTTCATCCCGCTGTTTGAAGAAAACGGACTGGTGCGGAAACTGGACAGCTATGTCTGGCGGGAAACCGCCCGGCAGATCCGGGACTGGAAGGACCGGCTGGGTTATTCGGTGCCGGTATCCGTCAACGTGTCCCGCATCGACATGTTTGACAACTCGCTGCCCCAGACCCTGGAAACTCTGATGGAGGATTTTTCCCTGACGGGAGCGGATTTCCTGCTGGAAGTGACGGAATCCGCCTACACCCAGGATTCCCTGCAGATCATCCGCATGGTGGAAAGCCTCCGCAAGCGGGGATTTCAGATTGAGATGGACGATTTCGGCACCGGGTATTCCTCCCTGCACATGATTTCGTCTTTGCCCATCGATGCGCTGAAACTGGACATGCAGTTTGTCCGGGGCGCCTTCAGCGAAGGGGGAAACACCCACATGCTGGAGGTGATCATCGGCATCGCGGCCTACCTGGCTGTTCCGGTCATTGCCGAAGGTGTGGAAACCACAGAGCAGGTGCGGGCCTTAAAACGCTTAGGCTGCGACATCGTACAGGGCTATTTCTTCTCCCGGCCGGTACCGGCGTCAGACTTCGAAGCCTTCATCCTGCAGAGAAAGGAAGTGGACGAGGCGAAGGAAGACCGCATCCGGCGGGCGGCTGCCCTAAAACCCCTGGAAGAAGAGGCCAGACACATCGCCCGGCGGATTGAACTGCAGGGCATCCGAAAGGAGACCGGGGCTCAGATTCAGGACGAACCCCGGGCCGAACAGGACAAAGCGGAAGACGCCGCATCGCCCGGCGCAGCCGATGCAAAGACGCAGACGGTCTCGGAGGGGGTGAACACCTCCCAGAAAGAGGGCGCGGGCGACCTGACCACGGAGGGGGTATTTACCCACGGATACCGAAGTGAACGGATCCCGGATGCGGCTCTGTATGAAGAGAAGGAATCGGCCGGCAGTGACCGCGCCGGCATTCCCATGCGTGTGATTTCGCTGATCTTTTTCATCGCGGCCCTTCTGGCAGCAGGCGCCCTGTTTGTGGCCGACATGGCCGTAACCCGGGCCCATGAGCGCATGGGAGAGGCCAGCGACCGATATGTGGAAGCCCGGCTGGCCGCTTCGGAACTGGAAGCCGCTTCTGACTATCTGACGGACAAGGTGCGCAGTTTCGTGGTGACCGGGGATGTGGGTTACCTGCAGGAATTCTACAAAGAGGTGGAAGAGGCCCGACGCAGGGATATCGCTGTGGAAAATCTGTCCACGCTGCTGGAAGGCGTACAGAGCAACGCGGTGGAACGGCTGAATACGGCTCTTCGGCTTTCAAACGAACTGATTTCTTTTGAAAACCACGCCATGCGCCTGGTGATTGAAACGGGCAATTATGCTGAGAAGGACATTCCATCGGACGTTCTGGCGGTGGAACTGACGGATGACGAAAAGCAGATGGATAAGGCGGCGCTGGAAAAACGGGCGCGGCAGCTGGTGTTCGATGACAACTACCTGCGTTATAAGGAACTGATTCGCGAAAACGTCCGCCTGTGCGGCGAATCCCTGATTCAGGATTCGGGCCGGGACCTTTCCGCGGCCTCCGACTGGCTTTCCTTCCTGATATATCTGCAGGCCTTTCTGACAATTCTGCTGCTGGCCATCATCCTTGGCTTTGTGGTGCTGACCACGCGTCTGATCCGCCAGCCGCTGAGTGTCATGGTTGAAAAGATGCATGCCCACGAGGCCATCCCGCCGGCCGGCGTCCGGGAACTGCAGTATGTGGCCCGCACCTACAACCACGTGCTGGCGGCCAATCAGGCGGCCCAGGAGCGGTTAAGCCACGCCGCCTCCCACGATGCCCTCACCGGTCTGTTCAACCGCGGCGCCTATGACCTGTGGATGGAAAATGCCGAAAATGACCATATCGGCCTGATCCTCTTTGACGCGGATGACTTCAAGACCATCAACGACACCTTAGGACACGCCGCAGGCGACGAAGTGCTGAAACGGATTGCCAACGTGCTGAAGGCCAGCTTCCGCTCGTCGGATATCGTCTGCCGCATCGGCGGCGATGAATTTGCCGTCATCATGACCCGTGTCAACAGCTCCATGCGGGCGCTGGTGGCCAACAAAATCGCCCTGGCCAACGACATGCTGCTGCATCCGGAAGACGGCACACCGCCCATTTCCTTAAGTGCGGGCGTCGCTTTCTCAGACCGGACCAATTCCACCGGCGACATTTACCGGGATGCGGATACCGCTTTGTACCGCATGAAGGAGGCGGGCAGAAACGGCTGTCAGTTCTATTAAAAAAGAAGAACGTCGTTCTTTCGGTGGATGCAGCCGGCACGATCTGATATAATGACGGTCGGTAGTCTTACAATCTGAAATTGAGCGAGCCAATGGCTCGCGATAATTGAAATTTGGAGGAAAACATGAACAACGTAACCGATTCCATCATCTACATCGGCGCAAACGATCACGACATCGATCTGTTTGAAGGCCATTTCGACGTGCCCCTGGGCATGGCTTACAATTCCTACATCATCCGCGACGAGAAGATCGCCATCATGGACACCATCGATCAGCGCAAAACCAAAGAGTGGCTGACCAACATCGCAGCGGCCTTAGGCGGCGCAAAGCCGGATTACCTGGTGGTGCAGCACATGGAGCCGGATCATTCCGCATCCATCGCGGCCTTCCTGAACGTCTATCCGGACACCATCGTGGTGGGCAACAAAAAGACCTTCACCATGATCGGCCAGTTCTTCCCGGATCTGGAATTAAAGAACACCTTGGAAGTGGCCAACGGCGAAACCTTAAACCTGGGCAGGCATGAGCTGACCTTCGTCTTTGCTCCCATGGTGCACTGGCCCGAGGTTATGATGACCTACGACGCCTATGACAAGATCCTATTCTCCGCCGACGGCTTCGGCAAGTTCGGCGCCCTGGATGTGGAAGATCCGGAAGGCTGGGCCTGTGAAGCCCGCCGTTACTACTTCGGTATTGTGGGCAAATACGGCGCCCAGGTGCAGGCGGTGTTAAAGAAGGCTGCGGCTTTGGATATTCAGATCATCTGCCCCCTGCATGGTCCGGTGCTCACCGAGGATCTGGGCTACTACATCGGCCTGTATGACACCTGGTCCTCCTATCTGCCGGAAAGCGACGGCATCTGCATCTGCTACACCTCCGTGTACGGAAACACCAAAAAGGCGGTGGAACTGCTGGCGAAGGAATTAAAGGATCGGGGCGTACCGAAGGTGGTGGTCAACGATCTGGCCCGCAGCGACATGTACGAGTGCGTGGAAGACGCCTTCCGCTATGACAAGCTGGTGCTGGCTACCACCACTTACAACGCCGAGATCTTCCCCTACATGCGGGAGTTCATCGACATGCTGTGTGAGCGCAATTTCCAGAAGCGCACCATCGCTCTGATGGAAAACGGCAGCTGGGCGCCCACCGCGGCGAAGGTGATGAAGACTAAACTGGAAAAGTGCAAGGATCTCACCTTTACCGGCACCACGGTTTCCCTGCTTTCGGCCTTAAATGACGCCAGCCGCGCCCAGGTAACCGCCCTGGCCGATGAACTGGCTGCCGATTACATCAAGGTGAAGGTGGAAGAGGAAAAGCGCATTGATCCCACCGCCCTCTTTAAGATCGGCTACGGCCTGTATGTGGTCACCTGCAACGACGGAACCAAGCACAACGGCCAGATCGTCAACACGGTAACCCAGATCAGCAACGGTCCGGACCGGGTGGCTGTGTCCATCAATAAGGCCAACTACTCCGCTGATGTGATCCGAAAAACCGGCGTCATGAACGTCTGCACCTTAAACGAGCAGACCCCCTTCCAGGTGTTCCAGCACTTCGGATTCCAGTCCGGTCGTACTGTGGACAAGTTCGCGGAGTACGAGCACTACGACGTGGCCAACAACGGCGTGGCATATTTAACCCGCTATGCCAACGCCTACATCAGCCTGAAGGTGTTTGACACCGTGGATATGGGCAGCCACTGGATGTTCCTGTGCGACATCACGGAATCCGTGGTGTTAAACAACACCGAGACCATGACCTACACCTATTATCAGAAGAACGTCAAGCCGAAGCCGGACGCGGAAAAGAAGGGCTGGGTGTGCGACGTGTGCGGATATGTGTACGAAGGAGAGGAACTGCCGGAAGACTTTGTCTGTCCGCTGTGCAAGCATCCGGCCAGTGATTTCTCGAAGCTGTAAAGTAAAAGGGCAGATGAGAGCCGAATTGATCTAGAAAAATAGCCGCAGTCTCGTAGGGACTGCGGCTATTATAGTATTGGATGCATGTAAAAAACGGGTGATCAGCGCAGGAAGATATCCACGCCCAAGAGGCTTACCGTCATCATGATCACGCCGGCTAAGAGCACGCCCAGCATGACGGCGGCGACGGTGTCTTTAAAATCCATGTCCAGGATGGAAGCGGCCAGTGTACCGGTCCAGGCGCCGGTGCCGGGCAGCGGAATGCCCACGAACAGCAGCAGAGCCACAAACAGGCCGCGGCCGGCTTTGGCCTGCAGTTTTTCACCGCCCTTTTTGCCCTTTTCCAGGCAGAAGGTAAAGAACTTGCCGATCACCGGTTTGTCCTGGCCCCATTCCAGCACCTTGCGGGCGAACAGATAGATGATGGGCACCGGCAGCATGTTGCCGATGATGCAGACGATAAAGGAAGGCACCATGGGCAGTCCCATGACCTGGGAAAAGGGGATTGCGCCGCGAAGTTCAACCAACGGCACCATGGAAACCAGAAAGATCAGCAGATACTTTTTCAGCATGGGTAACTCCTTGTTGATTTTTGGGTGAGTGATGAAAATTGTTTCAGACAAATATGAAACGAAGATTTGCCGTAAAAAGAAAATGATTTTCTCAACGGCAACTCGAAATAGTATACCACAGAAACGGCCGGAATAAAGTATTATTTACTGCGCCGGACGAAAAAATTCGATGTGCATTTCAGACGGCTAGTGTAAAATGTATAGATGAATGTAAGGGTTGGCAGAAGATATCAAAAACGAAGACAGCCGATATGGAAAGTCATCGGTGTGACAAAAAGCAGAGACAGGACGGGGAGGGAAACATGCTTACAGGTGTACAGCAGATCATGATCGGTTCGGCGGCCACATCGCCGGAAGCAGCGGCAGCGGTGTTGAAGTGCATTCGCGAAGCAGGTTTCGACGGCATTGAATTAAATGGCTTTATGACGCACCCCACATCGTGGATGGTGCGTCTGATGACAAAGGCTGCCGGCATGCCCGTGGGAAAGGGCGGAAACTTCAACTGGAAACAGCTGGTATCTGACGCCGGACTCTCCGTCATCAGTCTGCACACGGATCTGGGCAGCTTAAAGCGCGACGCGGCGGCGGTTGCGGCGGAAGCGAAAGACTACGGAACCGACCGGGTGGTGATCACCGGCATGTACCGGTTTGACTACGGCAGCGAGGAAGCCATCCGCGGGCTGTGTGGGGATTTAAACGCGGTGGGAAAACAGCTGGCCGAACTGGGGGTCCGCCTGCATTATCACAATCACAACGTGGAATTCACCCGTCTTTCGGACGGAACACTCTCATATGACCGAATCATCGAAGAAACGGATCCGGAAACGGTTTTCTTTGAAATGGACTCCTTCTGGATGGCAGACGCCGGCGCCGATCCGCTGTTCTACATGAAAAAACTGGGCAGCCGCATGAAACTGTACCACATCACGGATCGCGGCTTCCGCAGCAATGGTGCGTCCATGACGCCGATTGTGGCCTTTGACAGCGTGGAGCTGGGAACCGGGGCCATGAACTTGCCCGCGCTGCTGGAACAGGCTAAAGCAAACGGCGTGGAGGCCGTGGTGCTGGAAACCCATAAAAACTGGATCGATAAGGATCCGGTAAAATCCATCGAAATCAGCGGACAGTGGCTTCAAAATTATTTCAAATGATGCTTTGCCTTTCCTGTCAGTACACGGGAAAGCCTGGGATTTTCGAAATCTGAAAATTTTTCAGAAAGTGCTTGCAATCTGGCGCGATATGCTTTACAATACCATTTGTTCGCAAGAACGAGCGGGGCATTAGCGCAGTTGGGAGCGCGCCACAATGGCATTGTGGAGGCCATGGGTTCGAATCCCATATGCTCCAGACATGAAAACGCGTATTTGCTGGGAATCCAGTAAATACGCGTTTTTATTATTCTGAAGAATTGGGCATACCTTGCTGATGCAGATAAGATATGATATTATACAAAGTAGGAAAACCCTACTTTTCAGATGTTGGAGGTGAAAAACATGATGAACACAGCTTTTGTGAATGATGCACGAGTAATGTCAAAAGGACAGGTTACAATCCCCAAGAAAGTACGCGCAGCATTAGGGATAGATACTGGAGACAGGGTAACTTTCATTGTAGAAAACGGCACGGTTCAGGTCGTAAACTCTGCTGTTTATGCTCTTCAGCGTTTTCAGAAACAAATGAGCGGTGAAGCGGAAAAGGCAGGCTTTTTATCTGAGGAAGATGTAGCTGAATGGATTACTAATTCAAGACGGGAGGATGCCTGAAGAATGAGGATAATGATCGATACGAACATTATTATCTCAGCAGCACTTTTCCCGAATGGAAAAGCGGCGCAGGCATTATACAAAGCGTTAATGCCGCCATATGAACCATTGCTTTGTGATTATGTGATTGAGGAACTGCATCGTAAGTTTCAGGAAAAGTTCCCGGATAAAACGTCGGAACTCGAATCATTTCTCTTTGATGCTCTTTCGGTAGTGAAAACAGTTGCGACCCCTCGAAAGGTGATCCCTGCAGAAAAAGCAATTCGGGATGTCAAAGACAGGCCGATATTGAGAGCTGCGATAAATGAACATACGGATCTTTTCCTGACAGGAGATAAAGATTTTTTGGAATCCGCTATCACAGATCCGAGAATCATAAGTGTTGGCGAGTTTCTTGAGTTATAAGTATTTGTGGTTCGAAAACCGCGTATTTGCTGGGAAGCCAGTAAGTGCGCGGTTTTTGTTGTTTTGAAGGTCTAAATCTGATAATGTAAACTTCCTTGTTACATTTTGCACGTGCTGTTTCCTTGCCTCAAAACGGTGCGGAGCTTATGATGAAGACACAGCCCGGATGGCCGCAGGTTTTGCCCGGCGGAGATTTATAATCGATATACTACAGACAGGAGGAAGGATCCATGAACAGCCTTGGTTTCAAGATCGGTGAAAAAAGAAAGAGTCTGGGGATGACCCAGATCGAGTTCGCAGAGAAAATGCACGTGACAAGGCAAACCGTCAGCCGCTGGGAGGCGGGTACGGTTATGCCTGATATCGACAAAATCGGAGAGATCGCGGATATCCTTGGGGTAAGCTGTGACTATCTGCTGAGAGATGGGGCAACGGAAACCGAAACAACGGAAACCGATACGGTGCAGTCGAAGGGAATCGGAAAACTCCTGAAAAGCATGACCGGAAAAACGGTCCGGCTGACGTTTTTTGAGGATGAGATGGATATAGACCTGTATGACACGCCCTGCCGTATCACGGAATTTGAAGGAAACTGGATGCGGGTTGTGGCGGATACGAAAAAAGGACAGGTTGAAAAACTGATTCCGGTTTCTTCCGTGCTTTCCATGGAAATTGTGAAGGAGGGGAACTGATGGAATATATCGGACTCGTATTCGGCATCTTCGGTATTCTGGCGTATGTCCAGATTTCCTCTCTTCAGAAACGGGTGGTGGCCCTGGAGGAGGAGATCGCCGGGATTGCAGGAACATCCGCCTATGAAGAGCGGCGGTCGCTGATGGATGTGGTGAACACCTATATCGGAAAACCGGTGGTCCTGGAGCAGAAGAAGGATTGTCAGGACGTGGATGTCATGATGTACGGCAACACAAAAAATGGTTCCAATACCATCCTCGAGGCGGATGGAGACTGGATGCTTGTCCGCATTGATTCCCCCAAAGGCAGCATGGAAAAACTCATCCGGGTCGGTTCCATACAGCGGATCAGCCTGGTCAGCTGATTCCCGTTTCCTGCTTATGAGAGTCCGGTCCACTCTACAATATCCGATTCCTGATTTCCCTTTACCAGATACGCCTTTTTGGCGATCTTAGCCAGCGGGGTGTCGGAACGGCTGTCAGAATAGAATTCCTCCACTTCGGCGTCCGGGAACACGGCGCGGAAGCGGGGGATTTTTTCTTCCCCTTTGCAGTTTTCGCCGATGAGGGCGCCGGTGGCCGCATCCAGCCGGGTGCCGATCAGCGCGTGAAGACCCAGCCGGCGGATGATTTCCTCCAGCAGAAACTCCGGGGACGCCGAGCAGATCACATCGTCTTCCCGTTTCCGTCCGTAATACCACGGGCGGATCTTCTTTTCGTGCTTATTCCAGAAATCGTAAAGAGCCACGTCGCGGTCGGGCAGATCGGCCACAATTCCGAAGATTTTTGCTTTCATATCGCCTAAGCGGATGCGTTTGGTCAGATAGGAGACCACGGTAACCGCCACACCGGGCAGGCGCTTCAGTGCGCAGAAGGGATGGCGCATGTAGCAGTAAATGATGAAATCCCGGGAAGAGTCGCCGTCGTAAATGGTGCCGTCAAAATCGTAAACGTTCATATCTGGTGTCTTTCTGAATAATACTCGGCCCGGGATTATCGCTTTCGATATTCCCAGAAGGCCACAGCGGCCGCGGCCGCCACGTTTAAGGAATCCACGCCGTTTTGCATGGGGATGATGGCCAGGGCGTCGGAAGCGTCCTGCATCTGCAAAGAAACGCCGCTGTCCTCGTTGCCTAAGATAAAGGCCAGTTTTTGGGCATTTTTCAGGCGGGGGTCGTCTAAGGGTACGGCGGTGTCCGACAGGGCCAGAGAGACCACAGTAAAGCCGGCATTTTTGATGATGTCCATGTCGCCGGCCTTCATGGGCGCCCAGGGAACCTGAAAAACGGTGCCCATGCTGACCCGGGTGCACCGGCGGTTGAAGGGATCGCAGGAATGCCCGGCAAAAAGGATGGCATCCATGCCCATGGCAGCAGCGGAACGGAAGATGGCGCCGGCGTTGGTGGGATTTTCCACGTCATCCAAAATGGCGATGCGTGTTGCGCCCTCAAGCACCTTAGCCACGCTCTGGGGATCCCTCCGATGCAGGGCGGCAAGCACACCGCCGGTTAAGGCATATCCGGTGACCTCGCGCATAAAGGCATGACTGGCAACGTATACCGGGACATCCGCAGGCGGAGACAGTTCATCCGCCACGGACTGTTCCCGCCCGGCTTCAATCAGATAGGAAAGCGGCCGGTAGCCATCGTCTAAGGCCCGCCGGATGACGCGGATGCTTTCGCAGACGAACAGGCCGCCGTCGGGTTCATAATAATGCCGCAGCTGGCGTTCGTTTAAATGAGTGTAGATCTGCAGGGCTTCCTCCTGCGGATCGGTTGCGGGAATCAGATTCATGTTTTGATGTATGAGTCAAAAGGGACAGCCCCCATGGACTCACTTCCTCCTGTAAGGGGAGTCAAAAGTGCCTGTCACTTTCGACTCATGCATGGTTACAGTTTCGCGGCGATGGCGGCAATCAGCTCGTCATATTCCTCCTGAGAAAGCAGCGTTTCCTGGGGATTCATGGCAAAAACGCCGCCCCATTCGTAGCCGTCCTTGTATTTCGGAACCAGATGGAAGTGCAGGTGATGCATGGTGTCGCCATAGGCGCCGAAATTGATCTTGTCCGGATGGAACAGTTCATGAAGAATCTCAGCCACGTGGTTGACGTCTTCCATAAACTGGACGCGTTCTTCGCGGGTCAGGTCGGTGATGTCGTCAACGTGGCGTTTTGAAGCGACGATGACGCGGCCGCGATGGCTCTGTTCTTTAAAAAGGATGACCTTCGACATAGGCAGTTCG
The DNA here is from genome assembly GCA_045544375.1 of Shuttleworthella sp. Classification (GTDB taxonomy): domain Bacteria; phylum Bacillota; class Clostridia; order Lachnospirales; family Lachnospiraceae; genus Shuttleworthia. The sequence goes on along the minus strand of JAZPYY010000063.1, from coordinate 17,901 downwards.
CCGATCTTAATGCCAAATGCGTCTAACAGGGCGCCTTCCGCGCAGTAGGAACAATCGCTGTGTGTCATATATTACCTCCTTAAGGTCTGACCGGTGCAATACAGGAATTGTATCACGTTTTGCTCACCGTGTCATTCGCCGTCGTCAAACACATCCGACTTGCCGCCGTCAAACACATCCCATTTCTTGACAGTCGACTTTTTGAGGAATACAATTCTACATATTCTGCTTTTTGTTTATAGATTAGGGGGGAGTTATGACACAGCAGAAATATGAAAAACAGATCGAAGAGGCGTTCTGTTTCTGATCCACTTTGTACTGGGACTCATCGGGCTGGTCGTCTGCAAGTTCATGTTCAGATCCCGGTAACTTTATCCTGTATATGATATCTGGACAACGGGGGAGGTGTTAGTTTTAATGAATGAAACCCGCAGTGCCGACAGAATCAAAAATATACTGTTTTATATGGGTGTTTCCCGGGAAGATTACACGAAGGTTCGGCCGCTGATTGAAGAAGAAAACCGGCGGCTGGCCCAGGTGTGGTCTGTCTGTATCGCATGTTTCTGGATCATGAGTCTGCTTTTGTCTCTGCGGTCCGAAGCTTTTCTGGCGTGCCGTTCGGTCTATGCCTGGGCGCTGGTTGTCAGCGCGGTTACCCTTGCTGCCGCAAGGTTTCTGGTAAAACGATTCCCCGGAATGCTTTTTCCTGTGAGTGTGCTGTTTCTGATTTCGGTTCTTGGCGCCGGCATCGGGATTGCGTATTTCCAGCCGGATGTCCGGACCATCACCATGTTCGTGTTTGCGGTCATTGTTCCCACCTTTTTTATTCACTGCGCTCTTTTGCAGGTGATCATGCAGGTGCTGACGATTATCGTATATGTGATCCTGACCAATGGCGTCATTGAACCGACGATTTATTTCTGGGGATGGACGAACCTGATTATTTTTTCCGTTGCCGGCGTGATGGTGGGGTATGTTTTCAATAAGTCACGAACGGAACGTTTTGTTTATGCCGAATCCGCAAGGGAACTGGCCGATATCCAGACCAGATACGCATACTATGATCAGCTGACGGGTTTAAAGAACAGACGGGCCTACGTGGAAGAAATCGACAATCTGAAAAATACAAGGCCCGATCATTTCTGCCTGATCATGGCGGATTTAAACGGGCTGAAACGAAATAACGATATGCTGGGGCATGAGGCCGGAGATGAAATGCTGGTTGCCGCCGCAAAATGCATGACAGAGGCATTTGGGGGTACAGACTCGGTTTACCGCATCGGCGGAGATGAGTTCTGCATCATTCAAAGAGGCACGGTGGAAGAAGCAGAGAAATGTCTTGCCAGAATGGAGGAGCTGGGGGCAGCCTGGAAGGGTCAGCTGGTCAGCGGGATTTCCATTTCCTACGGTCTGGCGGCCAGCGATGATGGAGCCGATCTGGACACCATCATCAAACTGGCCGATCAGAAAATGTACGAGCACAAGCGCAACTACTACATGAACAGCGGCTTTGATCGAAGAAGAAGATAACATTCCGGACGGAAGGGGGCTTTTATGATGAAACGATCGATTGCTCTGTTTCTGGCGGCGATGCTGTCGCTGTCGTTGATTTCCTGCGGTTCGAATCAGGCTTCGGATCCCAGCGCCGCCCCGGATTCCACCCGGACGGCTTCCGAAGAGGGATCGGCGACGGGTGCAGAGGATTCCGCGGAGGACGCCCAGCTGCCGGTCAGCTCCGATGAAGACGCCAGGACGGGTGATTCGGCAAAGACAGATGCATCGAAGGAAGAGGATGCTTCTGCGAAGACAGACGATTCTTCGGAGGAGACCGAGGGCATGCAGCCCTTGGCGGTCAGCCGCGCTTCTCACCAGGAGTATGCCTGGGACGAAAACTGGGGCAGTATCTGTCAGATGAAATATGAGCTGTTTTCCCTGGGAGAAGACAGCGCCTATGATTATCCGGAACTGGCCCAGGCCGTCGATGAGTACAATGCCATCGAGGAAGAGGCCCTGTCCGGCGAGTTTACCAGCTTGGAAGCCGGTGCGCGCGCACAGCTTTCGGAAGTGCCGGATGCCTTCCGCATGCAGGTGATTGAGCGCAGCATTGCCGTGCGGCGCGCGGATGAGGCCGCCCTGTCGGTACTGCTGAATACCTACTACGATTACGGCGGAGCCCACGGCGGAAGCCAGCTGGCCGGAGTTACCTTTGACACGGCGGGCAAGATCCTGGAACTGTCGGATGTGGTGAAGGATACAAACGCCCTGCCGGCCCTGATCGAAGAGCAGCTGCGGGCGCATTACGATCCCACCTACTTCTATGAGCCGGAAGAGTTCCCGGCGTGGATCGAGGAAAACTTAAGCGAGATCCCCTGGACGCTGGAAACCAACGGCGTGACCTTCTATTTTAACGAGTATGTCATTGCCCCCTATGCCAGCGGTTATGAGATTGTCACCGTGCCCTTTGAAGGACACGAGGATCTGTTTGCGAAGGAATTTCTGGAAATCCCCGAGGCCTGGTGCCGTGAAATCGCTCCCCATGTGCCGGCTTATGAGGATTTAGACGGAGACGGCGAAGCCGAAGACATCCGGATCTGGCGGGAGTGGGATGAAAACCAGATGGGCACGGGCGTCCATGTGGCCATCAATGACAGCGATGTTTTCCAGGCCATGGAGATCATGGATCTTTCTCCGGTGCTGGTGCATACCAAAAACGGGAAGAACGCCCTGTACATTGCCGTGGAATCCTCCTATGGCTATCATCTGATGCTGTTTGAGTTAAAGGCGGACGGCGCGGTGTACGCCGGCACCCGGGAGGCCTACTGGCACGACCTGTGGACGCCGGGCAGTGAAAGCTACTACATTTCCCAGACGGTGCTGACGGATCCTTCCGACTTCATGCTGGATTCGCCGGTGAACACGGTTTCCTACATGTCGGCCTACAAGCACTACAAGGCAGGGGAAGATGGATTCCCGGTTTCCATGAACGAGGATTACATTCTCAACTGGCCGGTGGAACTGGTTCTGCAGCAGGATTTCACCTTTGAAGAGATCGATGGGGACGGCAACTCCATCGGAGAGTGCCCGGTTCCGGCGGGATCCTCCGTTTTCTGGATCAGCTCCGATGGCACCACGGACGCGGTGTTCAGTTATGCCGGCGAGGATGGAAAAGAGAAGCTGATCCGCACGGAAGTGACGCTGACGGAGTACGAGACCATCATCGGCGACTACACGGTGTGGGAACTTTTCACCTTCCCGGAGGCGGATTACGGCGAAGGAAATGACTGGAATCCCTTTATCATGCAGCGGCAGGTGCTGGTGGATACGGATACCATCGGCGGCGTGGTTTTCCTAGGTTACATCGATCCCAATGCCCCCATGTACTGGGACGATCCGGACTATTATCAGAACTTTATCAAAAACGCAGGCTACTGGGATGATTTTGAATTCTTCTCTGAACTGACCTCGGATCACTTCATAGCCTCCGACTGGGGCAATGAGCTCTACGCCATCATTCCGGCGGATCCGGAGGCCACGGTGGAGGTGTATGAGTGGTACATCGGAGAAGAAAACGGATATGTGGGGGAGCGGGCACAGCTGCTGTACAGCAGGAATAACGGATCGCCGATTCTGCTGAAGGTGAACCAAAGCGACATCATGCCAAGCGTTTTGGTGGTGATCACCAATCCGGACGGACGCACCATCGAGTGGAATCCCTTCATCAGCCTGATGGACGGCCATGTGCAGACGGTGTCCAATCTGGAGTATCTGTATGACTTCACGCTGTATCCAGAGGGGTAAAGTGTCACATGGTGGCCCTGAAAGCGGGACAGGTGATCCATCCATTTCCAAAGAGCCGCAAAGCCCCAAAGAATGGAGGATTGACCGTTCCCGCGTTGCATGCGTCATGAAAAAATGCTACACTGTACAAAGCATCGCCTGTACGGTGCAAAGAGAAGGTGCACGCCGAAAAAGGCGGCGTGCGGCAGTTGAAATCCGGAGGGTTTAGTTATGAAAAAGTTTGGTATTCGTGAAGTGGTTGCCATGGGTATCGGCACGGCGCTGTTCGTGGTGCTGACGACGGTATCGATTCCGCTGGTGGTGGTTCCCAACACCTATCTGGCACCCCGTATGGCAGTGCTGGCCTTCTTCTCGGCCGTGTTTGGTCCGGTGGTTGGCGCGGTGATCGGTTTTCTGGGCCACGCTTTAGGCGATGCGGTGTTCTACGGCTCTGTGTGGTGGAGCTGGGTTATCCCGGAAGCGATTGTGGGTCTTGGCATCGGCCTGTTTGTGAACAAGTACGGTGTGCGCGACGGCCAGTTTACTGCGAAGAAGCTGGTTCCCTTTAATATCGTCCAGGTGGTGGCCAATGCCGTTGCGTGGATCGTGGTTGCTCCGGTTCTGGACATCTTAGTGTACGCTGGGGCGGCCAACAAGGTTTTTGCCCAGGGCTTCTTTGCCTGCTTAGGCAACGCCATCGTGATCGGCATTTTAGGCTCCCTTCTGCTGGTTGGCTACTCCAAGATTGCGGGCAGCTCTTCCGGACTGAAGAAGGAAGACTAGTTTCTTAAAATATGCTGTAATGAAACAGGCTTCCGTGTGAAAACGGAAGCCTGTTGTCGTTAACCATAAACTGTTGCGAAACATAAATCTGCTGAGAAGCACAATCCCGTTGCCGTGAAACGCAAACGGTATGCCAGCATGTGAGGACTATATATGACATCCATGGATTCCGCGCCGGAGAAACAGCCCATCATCCGGTTTTCGGATTTTTCTTTTCAGTACCGTTCCCAGACGGAACCGACCCTGTGTAACATCAACCTGACCATTCACGCCGGCGAGAAGATCCTGATTGCCGGGCCTTCGGGCTCGGGCAAGTCGACCCTGGCCCACTGCATCAACGCTCTGATTCCCTGTTCCTATCCGGGGGAGACCTCCGGCGAACTGGAAGTCTGCGGCGTGACGCCCAAAACCGAAGGGGTTTTTGGCATGTCCAAACACGTGGGTACGGTGCTGCAGGATACGGACGGACAGTTTATCGGCCTGACCGTGGCCGAGGATCTGGCCTTTGCTTTGGAAAACGACGCCATCGAGCAGACGGCCATGAAGCAGCGGGTGGACGAAGTCGCCCATATCGTGGAGATGCAGGACTTCCTCCGCAATGCCCCCGGGGCCCTGTCCGGCGGACAGAAACAGCGGGTTTCCCTGGGCGGCGTGCTGGTGGATGACGTGAAAATCCTGCTGTTTGACGAGCCTCTGGCCAATCTGGATCCAGCCACGGGCAAGCGCACCATCGCCCTGATCGATGATATTCTAAAGCGGGAAGATCTGACGGTGCTGATCATCGAGCACCGCCTTGAGGACGTGCTGTACCGGGATGTGGACCGCATCGTGGTGGTCAACGACGGCCGGATTCTGGCGGACATGACTCCGGACGAGCTGCTTTGCACCAACATCCTGCAGGAGCAGGGCATCCGGGAGCCCCTGTACGTGGAGGCCTTAAAACACGCCGGCTGCACCGTAGATCCCGGGGATCATCCCCAGCACATCGAATCCATGAACGTGTCGCCCTATGTGGATGCCGTGAAGGCCTGGTTTTCGGCGGCGCCCATTCCGGTGCGCGACCGGTCCGAAGAGCCGGTGCTTTCGGTGGAGCATCTGTCCTTTGCCTACGACGAGCGGCGGAAGGTGCTGCAGGACGTAAACTTCACCCTGTACCGGGGAGAAATGGTGTCCCTGGTGGGGAAAAACGGCGCGGGAAAATCCACCACCGCCTCCCTGATCTGCGGCTTTTACAAGCCCACGGAAGGCCGGATCCTCTTAGAGGGATCCGACATCGCGCCACTGTCCATCCGGGAGCGGGGCGAAAAGATCGGCTTTGTCATGCAAAGTCCCAACCAGATGATCAGCAAGCCCATGATCGCAGAAGAGGTGGGCTTAGGGCTGGCCGTGCGGGGCGTTCCGGAAGAAGAAATCAGAGAACGGGTCAACGACACCCTGCGCATCTGCGGCCTGTATCCCTTCCGCAACTGGCCGGTGGGGGCCCTGTCCTTCGGTCAGAAAAAGCGGGTGTCCATCGCGTCGATTCTGGTGATGCAGCCCTCCGTTCTGATCTTAGACGAGCCCACGGCCGGACAGGATTACCGCCACTACACTGAGATCATGGAGTTCTTAAAAGAACTGAACCGGAAGATGGGGCTGACCATCCTGATGATCACCCATGACATGCATCTGATGCTGGAATACACAGACCGGGCGCTGGTGCTATGCGACGGGCAGCTGCTGCGGGACGATACGCCGGCGCGGGTGCTGACGGACGACGCCTTAGCAGACCGGGCGTACCTAAAGCGCACGTCTTTGTTTGATCTGGCGAAAAAGTGCGCCATCGAACCCCCGGAAGACTTTGTGGGCCGGTTTATCAGCTATGAGCGCCAGCTGCGGGGAGGTGCGCAATGACGAAGATGCTTTCTTACGTGGAAAAAGACACCTGGATCCACCGGCTCAGCGGCTTTACGAAACTGCTGTTTTTCCTGCTGTGGTGCATCACCAGCGCCCTGACCTTTGACACCCGGGTGCTGCTTCTGATGATTGCCATTTCATTTATTGTTTATGCCATGTCCAAAACGGACTTCCGTCAGGTGGGGGGCATCTTCGCCTTTGTCATGGCATTTATGGTGATCAATCTGATCTGCATTTTCTTCTTCGCCCCCTATCAGGGCACGGAGATTTACGGGACGCGGCACGATCTGCTGCACCTGTTCGGCAATTATACGATTACGGCGGAACAGCTCTTTTACGAGTTTAACGTAATGATCAAGTATTTCACCATGGTGCCGGCGGCGTTCATGTTTCTGGTCACCACGGATCCCAGTGAGTTTGCCGCATCCTTAAACCTGGTGGGCGTGCCCTACACCATCGCCTATTCCGTGGCTATCGCGCTGCGGTACATTCCGGACATTCAGGACGAGTTCATCCGCATCAAAAACGCCCAGGAAGCCCGGGGCATCGAAATGAGCGACAAGGGACGGCTGTTAACCCGGATCAAAAACACCGGCAGCATCATTTTCCCGCTGCTGTTCGGAACCATGGAGCGCATCGACTCCGTGTCCAATGCCATGGAGCTGCGGGGCTTCGGGAAAAAGAAAACCCGCACCTGGTACGCCCGGCAGCCGCTGAAGCGAAACGACTGGCTGGTCATCCTGTTTTCCGTGGCCTTCAGCGTGGTGGCGCTGGTGTTTACCTATGCGGATGGAACCCGGTTTTACAATCCTTTCCTGTAATAGGGTGCGGACCCCGAACCGGGATTCGAACGAAGTGCAGCTTTTGGACCGGAGGGTCCGAAAGCATCGCGGGTCTTTGACTCGCTGGTTTTTCAAAAGCACGTGAGGTTTTATTATGAAATTTTACGAAACGGCATCTGCGCAGAAGGAAGAGATCCTCTCGCAGCTGGAACAGGCGAAAACCGCGGATGCGGCTGCTCGTGCCTTAGACGGCCGGCTGGATCGGCTTCTGATTGCCTTTAACGACGGCTGCGACAGTTCCCGGGGACAGGAGATGGCCGCGTCCCTGGTGGGAGCCCTTCGCACGGCCCTTCCGCTTTTGGACACCGCCGGCGAGGTGCGCGTCTGGGAGCGGCTGGCGAAGGATGCGGGCAATCCCTATCGCGAAAAGGACAAGGCCGACAAAACGAAAGCGGCCCTGTTTGCCCTGGCCGGACTGGTGTGTCTGGCGCTGTCCATTGGGATCGGCCTGCTGTGGGAAACCCATTCCCTGGGGCAGATCGGCCTCGTCGTACTGCTGGTGTTCGCTGTGGCCGGCGGACTGCTGTTCTGGCTGTCCGGCCGAAAGTCGGTATCCCATAAAGCCTCCGGCAGCTCCGGAAAGGACGCAAAAAACACGGAGTACGAGGTGCGGATTGACGCAGCGAAAACCTGCCGCGTGTTTCTGACCATGCTGCAGGTCTTGGATCGGCAGATCGAAGAAGCCATGGCCAACGAGCGCTGGGAGAAGTCCCAGGCGGCCCGGGAAGAAGCCATTTTAAGTCCCGAGGAACTGGCGCTGTACGGCGGTCTTCTGGAAGCCGCAGCCAGCAACGACGGTGAGTTTGCCTTAGAGCGCGCGGAGGGCGTCAAGCACTTCCTGCACAAAAAGGGCATCGAGCTGGTATCCTACAGCCCGGCGGAACGGGAGCGATTTGACCTGCTGCCCGGCGTGGAACGGGCGACCATCTGCCCGGCCATGGTGTACGAAGGCAAAACCATCCGCAAAGGTCAGGCGACGGAAAAATGAGTCAAAATGAGTCAAAAGTGCCTGTCACTTTTGACTCATCTGTGGGGGAATGCGATGAATCGGTTTTACGGGTTCGATCTGGGGGACGCGGAAAGTGCCGTGACCCGGCTGGAGAAAGATGAACAGGTGACGCCGCAGGTGATTCCGGTGGCCGGCAGCGGCAGTTTTATTACGGCGTACGCCACCCAGACCAACGGCGAGCTGCTGATCGGGGAACGGGCCTGCTACGCCGCGGATGTGGTGCGCCGCCGGCTGCGGTTTAAGAGCCGGTTTCTGACGGATCCGGCGGTGGAAGCAGACGTGAAGCGTTTTGCCGCCGGCGTGCTGGGCGAACTTTACGGCAGCGGCGATCTGGTGGCCAACGACGATGTGTGCTTCTACGTGGGCTGCCCGGCGGGCTGGAGCAAAAACGACCGGGAGCGCTACCGGCAGATCTTTGAGCAGGCCGGATATCCGCCCACCCGCATCGTGTCGGAATCCCGGGCGGCCATGGTTTCGGCCTGCCAGTCCAAGCATCTGCAGGTGGGATACGACATCCTCTCGAAGCCGGTGCTGGTGGTGGATATCGGTTCCTCCACCACAGACTTTGCTTATATCATGAACGGCCGGGAAGCGGAGATGCACACCGCCGGGGAAGTGGCTTTAGGCGGCGGACTGATGGACGAGGCGATTTTAAACGCCGCCATCGAAGACGCCATGCTCACCCGGGAAGTGAAAAAGGTGTTTGCCGAATCCGAGGCCTGGAAACACTACTGCGAGTTTGCCGCCCGTCGGCTGAAGGAAAAGTATTTCGGCGACGAGGATTACTGGAAAGACAACACCTGCCGGGAAACGGTGCAGATCCGCTATCGTCTGCCCATGCGCCTGACCTTAAAACTGGATGAAAAGCGGGCAGACCGGCTCTTAAACGGCCCCATGGATTCCCTGAACGGCCGCTCCTTTAAGGAAGTTTTCACCGAAAGCCTGCGGGATGTGAAAGATCACATCACCGGCGCACAGCCGGAACTGCTGTTTTTAACCGGCGGCGTTTCAAAGATGGCTGCGGTCCGCAGCTGGTGCGCCCAAGTGTTTCCGGATGCTGTCATCGTGCTGGGCACGGAACCCGAGTTTTCCGTCAGCCGCGGCCTGGCCTGGAGCGGACGCATCGATGAAGAACTGCGCCAATTCCGACAGGAATTGAAAGAACTGCAGGACTCCCACACGGTGGAAGACATCGTTTCCGACCACATCAAAGAACTGTACCGCAGCCTGGTGGATGCTATTGTGGAGCCCTTAATCGACGAGGTTGCCCTGCCGGTGTTTCAGCGCTGGCGCAACGGGGAAATCGCCGCTCTTTCCGACACGGATGAAGAATTAGAGCACGGGATCGAAGCCTGGCTGCGCTCGGAAACGGCCCGGGAAAAACTGGTGGATCCCATCACGAAATGGCTGCGTCCGGTGGGGGATGCGCTGGAAGAGTACACGGTGCCCATCTGTGTGAAGCACCACATCCCCTACACGGCCTTAAGCCTGCAGTCGGGCTTTTCAGCATCGGATCTGGATATCCGCATCGATGCCCGCAACGTGTTCGCCGTGGAAGAAATCACCTGGCTGATTGATTCTCTGATCAGCATGCTGGTGGGAGCCATCTGCGGCGGCGGCGGAATCGCCTTGGTATCCGCCGGCCCCGGCGGCGCCATGGCCGGCATCTTAGCCTCCGTCATCGTGCTTCTGCTGGGCAAAAACAAGATGGAAGAGGCGCTGCTTTCCATGAAGCTGCCGAAGCCCATGCGGAAAATGATCCCGGAAGGCGCCTTTACCGCCCGTATGAAAAACGAAAGCTACGACATCAAGGCGAAGCTTTACGACAGCTTAAACGAAGAACGAAACGCCGAAATCACCGGACGGCTGGTGGACGACATCTCCACCCAGATCGAGCAGTGCTTAACAAGGATGGCGGAAATCGTGGAAATTCCGCTGGGGTGATGGTTTTTCTTGCCCCGCATGCGTTCTCTGGTGTAAAATAAACCAATCACTGACAATGCCTGAAAAAGACATCAATTAAAAAGGAGGAATCTATGGTATTTGACAGACGGCCGGAAGATATGGAACGGATTACCACAGAGGCGCAGGCCCTTGCTTTCATTGACGAGCAGGTAGAAGCCATGCGCGAGCAGATCGGGGACAGCAAGGTTCTTCTTGCCCTTTCCGGCGGTGTGGATTCTTCTGTTGTGGCTGCGCTTCTCATCAAGGCTGTGGGACAGCAGCTGGTCTGCGTACACGTAAATCACGGCCTTCTTCGAAAGGGCGAGCCGGAGCAGGTCGTAAAAGTGTTCCGCGATGAGATGAATGCAAATCTGATCTACGTGGACGCGGTGGACCGCTTCCTTGACAAGCTGGCGGGTGTCTCCGATCCGGAGCAGAAGCGCCACATCATCGGTGAAGAGTTCATTGATGTATTCGCAGACGAAGCCCGGAAGCTGGAAGGCGTAGACTTCCTCGCCCAAGGCACCATCTGGCCGGATATCCTAGAGAGCGAAGCCGGCATCAAGGCCCATCACAACGCCGGCGGTCTGCCGGAGGATATCGCCTCCCGTTTCGAACTGGTGGAGCCTGTGAAGATTCTCTTCAAGGATGAAGTCCGTGTGGTCGGCCGCGCCCTTGGCCTGCCGGCAAACATGGTTGATCGTCAGCCCTTCCCGGGACCGGGCTTAGGTGTACGCTGCCCGGGTGCCATCACCCGCGACCGTCTGGAAGCCGTCCGCGAGTCTGACGCCATCCTTCGCGAAGAGTTCGCCAAAAACGGCCTGGAAGGCAAGGTGTGGCAGTACTTCACCGTGGTGCCGGATTTCAAGTCTACCGGCGTCAAGGACGGAAAGCGCACCTTTGACTGGCCCTGCATCATCCGCGCCATCAACACTACGGATGTTATGGAAGTCACCGTAGAGCATCTGCCCGCGGAACTGATCGACCACCTGGTGCGCCGGATTACCACCGAAGTGCCGGGCATCAACCGCGTGCTCTTCGATTACACGCCCAAGCCGCCCGCAACGGTCGAGTACGAATAATCGCAAAAGTGTCCATTTACAACACCTTTGAACGTCGCGCTGACACTCAAGCTGGAGCTGTCGACCTGACGTAACAGAGGCAGCAAAACGACATAGCGAAACGAAATATTTTTAGCCTTGTAGCTACAGAAATGCTGTAGTTACAAGGCTTTTTCTATGTCCTGACGCATTGACAAACCCAAGTTTCGACCATGACGTAACGCCATATAACGTACCGTAAGGAGCTCCAGCGAGAATGTCATTTTGGACCATGAGGACGTTAAGTGATGATGTTACGGATCATAGTGAAATCGAGAAAACAGAACTTATAAAACGCCCCAGCAGCAGGCTCAAAAGCGGCAGCGTCAGAAAAATCGCGGGTGGGAGCGATAAAAAGACTTTCTGAAACAGTTCCGTTTTTATTCCCCACATATTATAATGCGCATGTGGGGAATAAACTTGGGGAAAGGAGCGAGCGCATACATAATCCCCAGAACGCAGATAGCAAGACGGGGAATAAAATGGGGAACAAAGAGAGGCGTTTATTATGGCATTAATAGGAACAAAAATCTGCCCTGTGTGCGGCAAAGAATTCAAGGGACTGGGAAATATCTGTAAAGATGGAGATTATTGTAATGAGTGCGAAAAGAAAGTACGTCTGGTTTTCGCGAATGATGAAGAAGATCATCTGTCTGCTGCAGCTATTCGTAAAAAGTTGGATAAGTATGCCGATGCTATCGCTGCCTATGACAGCGTCGAGAAGCCGGAGACCTGTCCGATCTGCGGGAAGAAGCTGCCCAAGCTTATGCATATGAGACTCCTGGATGCGTATATTTGCATGGACTGCGCGGAAAAAGCCGGGGATATGCTGCATATGGGCTATGATGCAATAGGCTGTATGTGCCTTTCCGAGATCCAGCCGCTTTTTGGGCATGCAGCGGTGCAGGGCGGACGGGTGGACGCAAGCGGAGCCTTTTACGATGCGGATTCGCTTCGTATCGTATATCCACTGATTCGCACTCTCTGGCAGGAGCCCGGCGAATACGGATATAACGTAGAATATATCGATCCGCTGGATTCACTCAGCGATGAGGAACTTAAGGCGGCACCGGCTCTTGCTGCGAAACGCAGAGAGGAACTGGAGGAAAAGTACGGAACCCACAAAGCGATTTTTGAAGTTGACAGCATATCGAAACTGTACAACGAAAGCAAAGGAAAACGGTATTATCGCGATGAATACCGTATCGGAGGGCGTGTCCTTATGGGCAATATCGTTCTTGGGGACCAGGCTGCAGTCAAAAGGACAGAAGGTACAAAAGATCTCCTGATCCGGAAGCTCGGGGACTGCAGGAAGTACTCAAGTGATATGAAAGAGCTGAAGGAAGGCACGGAAGGCGGTTTGTTCGTAGAGTCTGCCCTGTCCTTCGTCTATCCCGGAGATATACTCTATATCGACTGACAGAAAGGAGCGATGGAAATGGCGAATGTTAAGACAATAGAGCAGGGTTTTTGTTCCCTCTGCGGCAGAGCGCTCCTTCCGAATGAAGGATACTTAAATCTCAGCGACGGCAGCCATATCTGCAGCCACTGTATTGGTAAGATCCGGGTAATGCACCCACTGACTCTTACATGGGATAAAAAGGGGAATGAAGTTCGGCACGATCCCATAGAGGCACTTTCTCTGGAGGAAGCTGGCAGAGATCTGGAAAATGCAATTGCTTTTACAGAAGAACTGCGTGCAAAGTATGATCATCATAATGCCGTATTTATGGTCGAGAGCGTGACGACAGAAAAAGGCGGCTTTTTAAAGCCCCAGGTCATCTATGCATGCGGAAGAGTAGTCTACGGTTATTTTGATCCCCAGGACAAGGCCAGGCTGCTGCACAAAGGCAGTGCTTCGGATGTGACCCTAAGCGGTATCACGAAGCTCGCTTCCTATGGTGCCAGCAAATATCCCTGCCAGGGTACCGGAGGCATACCGTGCGCACTTGAATTCAGCGGAAAGAACCTTAACTGTGAAGCAGGAGACCTGATTGTGAAAGATTGATTTACCCCCTGTATGAAAAATGAAGCACTCAAAATGTAAACTAAACTTGACAAATTGTCGGGCACGTGCTAAATTGAAGGCAGATCACGATCTGTCTTCTTTTTTAATGCTTCTTTTTTCCCATCATTTAACATAACTTTGACTTTCTGGCTTTTCCCGCTGAAAACAGTGGGAACAAGGAGAGAGGAGAACGGAGAAAGAAATGAAAAAGGCACTGGTTCTGATGATTTCATTTATTCTGGTCGCGTGCATAACGGCGGGAATCTTCTTTTTCGGAGATAAACTCATAGAGAAGGATTCTGTCGACTTTTCTTACGTCGAGAGTGTGGAAGTGGCCGCGGGAAAGGCGGTTCCTGCATCCACGAATACTGCGTTTACCGTCGAAGAGGATGGGGTCCATACCATTTCCCTTGGCTGGCTTCCTGCGGGAAAGACCATTGAGGAAGCCATGAAGATGGATCCGTCGGAACTTTGCTTTGTCACCGGCTGTGTCATCCGTTCCGACAATGACCCCTGCGTATATGCCACCACCGGAGGCTGGCTTACCCTGGATACGGATATTGAACTGGAAGCAGGCGATTACCGCATCGACTATTATTATCTGACGGACAAAGAATCCTACCTGGATTTTGCAGGCAGGTATTTCGGCTCGGTCAATGGGAACACCATGGCTGACGAGATCCACTGGGATCAGATGAAAAAGGACGCTTCGGTGACCGTCAGCTATCACTGCGGCGTCAGCAGCGCAGAGAATTTCACGGCCGTAAGGCTCATCCTTCTGGTGGTGACGTTCCTTCTCATCCTGCTGATTGCGCTGCTGGCATTTTTTGCGGCTACCGGAGGAAAACTGGAGAAGTTCCGATTCGATGAGCGGCAGGAGGCTCTCCGGGGGAAAGGATTCCGGCTGTCCTTCTATGTGATGCTGGGATATCTTCTTTGGATCTTTCTCGTGGATACCATGGGATTTGTCCGGCCGGAATTCTATGCTGTCCTTTATACCCTGGGTCTTTTGATCGGCGTTCTTGTCTACGCGGTATACGCCATCTGGAATGACTGTTATTTTGCCTTAAATGAGAGAAAAAGCACTTCCATCGGGATCCTTGCTGCACTGGGGCTTCTGAACCTGATGATCGGGGTATCCGGGGTCAAAAGGCTCTTTTCAGCAAGTCATAGCCCGATCTTCGGCGCCGGCGTGTCAAAGACACCGCTGATCAATCTTGCTGTGGCCGTGATGCTGATTGTGATTGCGTTTACGCTGTTCTTAAAGAAACTGGGAACGGACAAAGCGGCAGACGAAGAAGAGGAAGCGTAAGAATTATGAAAAACCTTAAACTGAAAGCGGCAAGAGCCGCGCTTGACCTTTCTCAGCAGGAACTTGCCGACAGAGTCCACGTCTCAAGACAGACCATCAATTCCATCGAAAAAGGGGATTACAATCCGAGCCTGAATCTTTGCATCGCCATATGCAAAGCGTTGGGGAAGACCCTGGATGAGCTGTTCTGGGAAGGATAAAATAGTTCTTCCTTTGATTTAAGGCCGGCTGCTGACAAGCCAGGCAAACGCGGTTCTTTGATCACTCCCGGTTCTTCGCGTTCTGGGTTTTCAGCAGCCCGTTGGCAAAATTCCAAAACGCCCGGCACATCAAAGGATGGGAGAATCCGAAGGCAAACTCCGGCCGCGCGGTGTAGGAGACCTTTGTGTGGCGAAAGGAGACGGCCAGTCTGACGTTTTCAAAGGGCGTTTCCGGAATGGCATAAAAATGGTATGCAGCCACAGACTGGGACAGCCTGCGGATATCCGCCAGATGGCGTTCGTACTGTTCCTTCGTATAGAAAAGGGCCGGAACCCCTAAAACTCGTTCCACAGGAAGACCTCCTTCGGGGAGGTCTTCCCTTTTCGCGTCCATCTCATCGGAATCAGACATGGAAACAGGCGGGACACATTCCGAAACCGAGTGCTTCTTCAGGTGGGAGAGAAGGGCCTGCTGCGCCATTTTCCAGTAGGTTTTCAATTCGTCGCAGCAGAAACTGTCCACCAGTTCTTCCGACATGGTGGCGATGGTCAGATCCTTCTGAATGATGATGACGTCGTCATCCTCGGTATACTTTTGGGGCATGGCGGGCTGCAGCAGGGGATGAGCCGTGCTTAAAAAGGACAGAAACTGCTGCTTTCGAAGATCCACCAGCGACGGATCGGTGTGGTAGGAATAAATGCCCTCCGCTTCCATGCCGGTAATATGAAAGGCTTCAATACAGGCGGTTCCGGGGGCCAGAAAGATGGTGTGGGCAAAGCGGGGATTCCGCGGCTTTGCACAATAGAAGGATTCAATCATGCCGGACATATACAGGGGCAGCCAGCTTTGGATGGCGGCATTCATTTCCTCCAGGTTCCGGTCTACGTTATGAATGATGCGGATTTTGGTGCCGTTTTTGACACAGGCGTTCATCAAAGATGCCCACTTCATCAGAAAGACACGGTCCCCTGTCATCCAGCCCTGATTTTCATCCGAGTACAGCAAAAGCTCCGGCACGCTGTTTTTGCAGGCATTGCCCAAAAACCGCAGCACAGCGGTTCGGATGCCTTCGATGCCGGTATAGATCTGCCTTGAATCGGACAGAATCTCTTCCGGAGCGGCCTCTTTGGGCGAAGGAAGGGGCAGACTTCCCCGGGAAGGGAAGGTGTCGAAGCTTTCCAGCAGGTTTTCCGCATAGGTGTAGGTCTGGGCAGAGTCCTCCTGGGGATCGTACATCCAGTCGACGAAAGCATCTTCGTCAATGGCATCTTCCGGCAGATGCATCAGCTCCGCCAAGGCGGACAGCTTTTCCAGGCGTTCAATCCGATCCAGCAGCGTCGAAAACAGCCGCTCCGCCAGTTCGGGATTGGACTGGGGTGTGCGCATGCCGTTGCGATAGCGGCTGATCAGGGAGGGATCGGCGTGGATCTGCTGACTTAAGCGGATGTTGGACATTTCCGCCAGATCCATGACGGCCGAAAGACGCTGGGAAAACAGGCGGAATACCGGCTTTTCGACTTTTTCTTTCCGCCGGCGCGAACTCCGGGGCAGATGGGCGGCTTCCGCCTGCCAACCGTCAAACAGCCACTGACGCAGCATTTCCTCCCGCTCGGCTTTGGAAGCATCGGCGGGAATGTCTGCGAGTTTTAAAAGAGCCGGGGTGTTATCATTCTTTTCCGCGATCTGCCACAGACCCGAAAGCAGCCTGTCCGCCGTGCTGCCGGTCGGATCGGGCACCCGGCGGCCGTTTCGGATGCGGCTGATATTGGCATTGTCAAAGCCGATTGTGGCGGCCAGTTCTGTGGTGTTGGTGCCGAGAACATCGATGATCTGATTCAGACGCTGGGAAAGCATGGAAATTCCTCCTGTAATAAACGAAACATTGGACGTAAATGCAGGTAAGAATGCAAGATTAACAGGTGTGCAGGCTATGAGCATTACCTATAACGTAGATTCTACCATATTTGAATTTGACATACAAAATCGGTCATTGACAATAACGCTATGTCAAGGTTATTTGCAGGGAAGATTCGTTATTATAAGTATATGACAGGTTGGTTTGATGAAAAGGAGGTCTGCAGCATGTTCTGTCCAAATTGTGGTACCCAGGCAAACGAAGGAGCCGCTTTCTGCGAAAACTGCGGAACGAAGCTGATCCAGCCGGCGGCAGGGACGATGCATCCGGCTGATGCGGACAGCGGAAGGCCGCTTCCGCAGGCAACGTATGCCGGAAACGGCGAAGTGCGAGAGGGGATTCCGGCGCCGGGCTATTCGGATCGGGTAAATCATCCGGAGATTCTGGCAGCCATAAAGAAACAGCGGGGAGCAGCCGTAAAGTTTATGTTCGTTCTGGTTCCGATTCCCCTGATCGGATTTCTCTTGTACAGTATGATCACCGGCGAGATGGAGATGGGAATGGCCCTGCGCGGCGGAGGTATCGTATCACTGATCTTTCTGGCTTTTGCACTGTACAGCTTCATCAAAAGCCGTCCGTCGCAGGGCTATGAAGGCGTGGTCACAAAGAAGGAGACGAAGCTTCACAAAAAATCGGACAAAGACGGCGACTACTCCTATGAATACAGCTACATCATTCATGTGAAGACCACAGACGGAAAGAAAAAGAAAATTGTCGAAACAGATCATGGCCGCGTCATGGCATTTACCTATCTGAATGAAGGCGATAAATTCCGGTATCATCCGCAGTTTGCCTGGCCGTATGAGCTGTATGACAAGAGCAGGGCAGACGGCCTGTACTGTGTCGTGTGCCAGAAAAAGAATCCGGTGACGGCAGATCGATGCGAAAAATGCCATGCACCGCTGCTGAAATGACATAAGAAAGAAAAACGGGAAATGACCTGGAAGTAGTGAAAAGAAAAGGGCCGGTGGAATTTGGTGTGCTACCCGTCAAGAGGACAGTGAAAAATTAAAAAGTTCTGTACCGCCGGTTGTTGCAACTGGCGGTATTTTTATGCTGCCGCATTGTACTCTTCATGATACTCTTCCGGAGTCATCAGTCGCAGCTTCCGCTG
>JAZPYY010000062.1:0-23210 GCA_045544375.1 Shuttleworthella sp. | reverse complement strand
TTCTATTTCGTGCACCCATCAACCACTATTTCAGCACTTGATGTTATGAAAAATCCATGACACTGGCTTGTTTGACTGAGATATGTCGGGCGGGAAAGCCCGAGTTTTCAACAAAAAACGCTTGATTATATGAGGAGGTTTGCGATGCCGCGAAAGGCGAGAAGAAAAAGCACAACAGGTGTTTATCACGTGATGCTTCGGGGAATCAACCGGCAGGTCATTTTTGAAGACAATGAAGACTGCGGGCGATTCCTTGCGATCCTGAAAAAATGCAGGGAACAGAATGGGCTGAGGATTTTTGCCTGGTGCCTGATGTCAAATCATGTGCATCTTTTGATCCATGCAGAGGGCGATCCGCTTGAAATTGTGCTCCGGCGGATAGCGAGTTCTTATGTGCAGTGGTTTAACCTGAAATATGAGAGAAGCGGTCATCTGTTCCAGGAACGTTATAAAAGCGAGCCGGTGGAAAGCGAGGCGTCTTTTA
Organism: Shuttleworthella sp.; assembly: GCA_045544375.1. Classification (GTDB taxonomy): domain Bacteria; phylum Bacillota; class Clostridia; order Lachnospirales; family Lachnospiraceae; genus Shuttleworthia. The sequence continues at coordinate 22,726 of JAZPYY010000062.1, read as the reverse complement.
TGCGGACGCTGCGTTATATCATCCAGAATCCGATGAAGGCAGGCTTAGAGCCGAAACCCGGCAGGTACCGCTGGAACTGTTACTTTGCGTATGCGGGCAGGAACGATGGCCTGACGGATCCTGAACTTGCCGTCAGCATATTTAAATCGCATCGTCAGATGCTGGCGTATTTTCATGAGACAAACGCAGATGAGGGGATGGAGCCGGCCGAACCGCGGAAAATGGTGACGGATAATGAGGCGGCGAAAATCGTCCTTCGAATGACGGGATGCCCCACGTTACAGGCGTTTTTGCAGCTGAACAAAGCCCAGCGGGAGGAATTCATTCGGAGACTGTATGGCGAACATCTGTCTGGCGGACAGATCGCGCGGCTGACCGGTGTGCCGAAAAGTACGGTTCACCGGATTTTGGGACGAGGGACAGGTTCGCGTCCCATTTCCGAAGAATAACCAGTAAATGGGACGGTGACCTGTCTCGTTTTAGAAGGCTATTGATGAAGTTTTTCCTCTGGAGAAACGGCTTCGGCGGATGGAACAGATACACGGAGCCACTGAACATCCTGTTCCTGTGCCTGAGCATTTCCCTGCTGGTTTTTGCAATTATTGATATCGCCGGACCAGCGGTGCGTGTGTGCACAACCATCGCAGCAGTTGCGGCCGGAAAACTGAAGAAAACAGAAAGTGGGACGGGGGACAGGTCACCGTCCCACTTTCTGTAATCAATGCATTAATGACATCAATAGAAATATTGGATAAAATGGGACTGTAACCTGTCCCCTGTCTCACTTGAAAGGTGGTTTCGTGAAACTGGCACTGATTCAGATGGCCGCTTCGGCGGATAAGGAAACCAGCCTGCGCACGGCAGAGGCGCATCTATGTGCAGTCCATGACGCCGGCGCGGATGTGGCCATGCTGCCGGAGATGTTCTGCTGCCCCTATCAGACGGATCTTTTCCCGGAGTACGCCGAGGAAGAGGGCGGACCGGCCTGGCAGCGGATGTCCGAGGCCGCCCGCCGGCACGGGATGTATCTGATCGCCGGCAGCATGCCGGAGAAAGAACGGGTGGGGAATGATTTCCATGTCTATAACACCGCCTATGTGTTTGACCGGGAAGGCACCCAGATCGCGAAACACCGGAAGATGCATCTGTTCGACATCGACGTGAAGGGCGGTCAGTATTTTAAGGAATCCGACACGCTGACGGCGGGCAGTCACGTGACCACCTTTGACACCGAATTCGGCCGGTTCGGCCTGATGATCTGCTACGACATCCGCTTTCCGGAACTGGCCCGGCTTTTGGCTTTGGACGGCGCTTCCATGATCTTTGTGCCGGCGGCCTTTAATATGACCACGGGCCCGGCTCATTGGCAGATCAGCTTCCGGATGCGGGCGCTTGACAATCAGGTGTTTATGGTGGGCTGTTCCCAGGCCCGGCAGGAAAGCGGATATATTTCCTATGGCCACTCCATCATAAGCACCCCCTGGGGCGATGTGATGGGCGAGCTGGACGAAAAGGAAGGTTTGCTTCTGGCGGATATCGACCTGAAGGAGACGGAGCGGATCCGCGGGGAACTGCCTTTCCTAAAGCAGCGCCGGACGGATGTGTATGAGCTGGTCAGAAAAGGATGACGATCGGTAAATCCGGTTTGAAAAGAGAGGTTTTTGCGTCATGTGGAGTGCGAAAAATGAGAGCGTATCCATCGGCGATACCAAAATGGATTTTGTGACCTTCGGCCACGGGGATAAGCATCTGGTGGTGCTGCCGGGTCTGTCGGACGGGCTGGTGACCGTTAAGGGAAAAGCCCTGATGCTGGCGCTGCCCTACCGTCCGATTTTTGACAGTTACACTGTCCACATGTTCAGCCGAAAGAACGATCTGCCCGAAGGGTATTCCATTCAGAACATGGCGGCGGATCAGGCGGAGGCCATGAAGCAGCTGGGGATCGAGAAGGCTTCCATCCTGGGGGTGTCTGAGGGCGGCATGATTGCTCAGACCTTTGCGATTTTGTATCCCCAGATGGTGGACCGGCTGGTGCTGGTGGTAACGGCGCCCAACGCCAACGAAACCGTGCAGGACTGCGTCCGCCGGTGGATGGGTTTCGCGGAAGCAGGGGATCACAAGAGCCTGATGATCGACACGGCGGAACACAGCTATTCCCCCGCCTTCCTGGAAAAAATCCGGGAGACCTACCCGATTCTGGGCGTGGTGGGAAAACCGCATAATTATCATCGCTTTCTAATTAACACCCAGGCTATTCTGAACTTTGACGTACTGGAGGATGTGAGCCGGATCAGCTGTCCCACCCTGATCATCGGCGGACAGGAAGACCGGATTGTGGGCCTGATCGGATCCCATCAGCTGCATGAGCGGATCGAAAACAGCCGCCTGTATATTTATCCCGGACTGGGACACGGCGCATATGAAGAAGCCCAGGACTTCTATTCCCGGGTATTCTCGTTTTTGCGCGATAAGGCCTGAGCAGGCGCGCGTGCTCGCACGCGAAGCATGCGAGGGCCAACGTACATCGAGCGCGATAGCGCGAGATGTGCGCATCGCGCGAATCGGATGGGGGGAGCCAGGCTCCCCCATCCGATCGATAAGGCCTGAGCAGGAAAGAGGCGTAGCATGCCGGACGAGCGTTACTTATGGAATAAAACAAAGAACGAGCTGGTGCTTGCAGTGACGGGCCTGGGCTTTCGGGAAGACCTGGGCGAGGCCATTGCCCGGCATCTGGGTAGCCCGAAGGCCATGGAGCGGATGATTTCCTATCTGAAATACGTCCGCCCTCGCAGTGAGGAACTGGTGGTGGACGAGATGCTGGCGATCCGCAGCGAGATCGACGCCTGGCGCGCAAAGAAGGCCGCCGAGGAGGCGAATGCCCGATACAACGAGATCCTGTGGGAAGGGTTTCCGGAAGAACCGGAGTGATGAAAGGAGTTCCCCATGCCCTGGAATGAAGAGCAGATTCATCAGACGGTTCTTGCGCAGCGGGCATTTTTTGAAACTGGCGCGACCCAGAACGTGGACTGGCGTCTGGAGCAGCTGCGAAAGCTGAAAGCCGCCGTTCTTTCCCATGAGCAGGATCTGACGGAGGCTTTGGCGGCGGATTTAGGCCGCAGTGCTCTGGAGGCCTATTTCTGCGATATCGGCAGTCTGATTTTAGAGATCAACGAAACCATCCACGGTCTGCGCCGCTGGGCGCGGCCGAAGCGGGTGTTCAGCGGACTGCACTGTTTTCCCAGCACGGTGACGAAGGTTTATCCCATGCCCTACGGGACGGCCCTGATCATCAGCCCCTTCAATTTTCCTGTGCTCCTTTCCCTGGGTGTGCTGGCGGCCGCCATTGCCGGGGGCAACACGGCAGTGATCAAGACCAGTTCCAAATCCACCCACTGCACATCGGCACTGCGGCGCTTGGTGGGCGAGATCTTTCCGCCGGAATATGTAACCGTCATCGACGGCGGCCACGACGTGGCAGACCTGTGCCTGGAAGAGCGCTTCGACAAGATCTTTTACACGGGATCACCTAAGGTCGGCGTCCATGTGCTGGAGCAGGCGGCGAAACATCTGACCCCCACGGCGCTGGAACTGGGCGGCGAGACGGGCAACTGGTGCGTCATCCGAAAAGACGCGGACCTCAAGGACGCCGCCCGCAAGATTGCGTTTTTCAAACTGTTAAACAGCGGACAGATCTGCATCAACATCAACCAGGTGGCGGTGGCTTCGGAGGTGGCGGAGCCGTTTCTGGCGGAACTGAAGTCTGCCTTTGAGACCCAGATCGGGCCGGATGCGCTGACCAACCCGGAGTATCCCCATCTGATCAGTTCCGGGGCCTACGATCGGTGTGCGGCGGAAGCGGATCAGTATCGGGAGCGGATTGTCTACGGCGGACAGGGAGATTCCCAAAGCCTGCGTTACGCGCCCACCATCATCTACCCGGTGACGGCGGAGGAAGAGATCGTGCAGCATGAGCTGTTCAATCCGCTGCTTCCGGTGGTTCCCTATCCGGATGCTCAGGTGGACGACTTGCTTGCGACCATCGCAAGGCGCGAACACGGACTGGCGCTGTATCTGTTTACAAAGGACGTCAAATGGGCGGAGCGCGTGATGCGCACCCAGCAGTACGGCGGCGGATGCGTCAACGAGGTCTGCCTGCACATGATGGTCAAGGGAGCGCCCTTCGGCGGCGTGGGACATTCCGGCATGGGCGCCTATCACGGCGAATGGGGATTCCGGGAATTCACCCATCCCTCGGCGGTGCTGTACGGAAAGACCCGGGGAAATCTGCCTCTGCGGGAGCATCCCTATGGAGGGAAAGCCGGGGAAGTGAAGATGCGGCTGATCCGCCTGTTTGAACGGTAAAATGGGACAGGGGACAGGTGCCCGTCTCATTTTGCCGAAGAAATTCGTACACAAAATGGGGTTTTGCATCCGCTTTGCGACGTGTAACATTAAATACATAAAAAATGGGACGAGTGCCTGTCCCTCTGTCCCATTTTCAAACTGAACGATGATATTAAAAGACAAGGATATTCGCGAACCTCTGTTTGACTTTCTGGAAACCCGCTGGGGCAAGATCCGGATTCTGGAAGAGAAGCGAACCGGCGGCGCCCGGGCCGACGTGGTGATGATCACACCGGATGCGCTGTGGGGCATCGAGATCAAAAGCGACGCGGATACGTACACCCGCCTGAAAAAGCAGGTGAAGAACTACAACTGGTATTACGACCGGAATATGGTGGTGGTGGGCACCCGTCACGCCATGCACATCGAAGAGCATGTGCCGGACTGGTGGGGCATCATTACCGTGGAAGCGGATGAGCAGGGCCGGGCGGATTTCTACGTCCTCCGGGAACCGGGGGAGAACCCCCGCGTGAAGCCGGAGCGGAAGATTACCATTCTGTGGCGGCCGGAGCTGAACCATCTGCTGGAGCTGAATCATCTGCCAAAGTACCGGCAGAAAAGCAAGCAGTTCGTCCGGGAGAAACTGCTGGAAAAAGTGCCCGCCGAAGTGCTCTGGCCCCAGGTGTGCGAGGAGCTGTTTGAGCGGGATTATACGATTTTTGATGAGGAGTGACGGCAGGCGGATGCAGGCGAAAAGCTGCTGTCGAAAGGGACGAAAGAGGTTTGCTGGCGGATGCATGGTGCTGGGTACAGATCAATGGAACTGCCGGTTTTTGCCGGCGATGGGAAGGGAAGGACGATAACATGTGGTTCTGGCTTGCGGTGGGTTCCGCGGTATTTGCGGCGCTGACCTCGATTCTGGCGAAAATCGGCATTGAAGGGGTGGACTCCAATCTGGCCACCGCCATCCGCACCGTGGTTGTGGTGCTGCTGGCCTGGGGGATGGTGTTTCTGACCCATGCACAAAGCGGGCTGTCGGCCATCTCGAAGAAAAGCTGGATCTTTCTGATTCTCTCCGGCCTGGCCACCGGCGCATCCTGGCTGTGCTATTATAAAGCCATCCAGACCGGAGATGTGTCGAAGGTGGTACCCATCGACAAGTTAAGCGTGGTTATCACGCTGATTCTGGCATTTGTATTTCTGCACGAGAAGTTCACGCCGAAGACCCTGATCGGGTGTGTGCTGATCGGCGCAGGCACCCTGCTGATGGTGCTGTAATGGGACAGGCACCTGTCCCCTGTCCCACACCTGACCCGGGCATGAAAGATGACGATGATCTGTCCAAAGGAGGAGTTATGCAGGATCTTCAAGTTGGTATCGTTGGACTCGGAACCCAGGGCAGTCTGTACGCGGGCCTGCTGTGCGGACAGCTGGGGCCCATGACCCTTCCCTGCCCCAAGGGGATCTGCCTTGCAGCTGCTAGCAGCCGGTCGGCTGAGGCGAAAAGCCGTCTGCCCAAGGATTGTGACGCGGTGTTTTTCACGGACTGGCAGGAAATGCTGCGGTCCGACTGCATCGATGCGGTGATCATTACGGTTCCCCACGATCTGCATCCGGCCATCGCCATGGAGGCGCTGCGCCAGGGGAAACACGTGCTTTGCGAAAAACCGGCAGCGGTGCGCGCTTCGGATGTGAGGGCAATGCTTCAGACGAAAAATGCCTGCGCATCGGATGTTCGAAAGATGCTTAGCGCAAAGGACGCCGGCGCGGAAGATATCCGGGCAGAGCTCGGCGCAAAAGATGCCCATTCACCGGTGCTGGCCATGATGTTTAACAATCGGGCGAATCCGCTTTTTGCGCGCTGCCACGAGCTGGCTCAAAGCGGTGAACTGGGTGAACTGCGGCACGTGAACTGGATTGTCAATTCCTGCTGGCGGCCGGACGCCTATTATGCCAGCGGATCCTGGCGCGGGTCCTGGAGCGGCGAAGGCGGCGGACTTCTGGTGAACCAGATCGCTCATCAGCTGGATCTGCTGTTGTGGATCTGCGGCGAGCCAAGCACTGTGCGAAGCGTGCTGCATGAGGGCCGGTACCGGAACATTGAGGTGGAAAACGAAGTGGCGGCAAGTTTTGTTTTTCCCAACGGCGCCACCGGTGAACTGTGCTCCAACGGGTATGATCCCTTTGGTGTGGATCGCCTGGAAATCAGCTTTTCCAAGGGGAAAATTCTTCTGGAGGACGCGAAGCGCCTGACCGTCACCCGCTATAAGGAGGACGAGAAAAACTGGAATGACAGTATGGATTTCCGCATGTTCTCCAACCTGCTCCGAAGCGATCCGGGCCAGCTGGCGGAGACGGAAGTGACCGAAGAGCAGCTGCCCTTCTTCGCGCCCTATAACCGCATCTTCGAAAACTTTGCCGCCCATGTGGCCGGCAGGGAAGACCTGCTGGCGCCGGCGGAAGCGGGCCTTCTGGAAGTGCAGCTGGCAAACTGCATCTATCTGTCCGGCTGGACCGGAAAGGAAATCGAATTTCCCGGGGATGATGAAGCGTATGACTGCCTGCTGCAGGAAAAACAGCATAGTGCCAACGACAGGTGAACATGAAAGAATTACTGACGACAATTATAAAACCGCCGGTGTGGTTTCGATGGCTGTTTGGGCTCGCCTCTCTGATCGGCGTGTTCGCGGTGCTGAAATACGGGCAGCGCGACACGGTTTACGCCTATGTGCTTTATCCGGCTTCCGCCCTGGGACTGGTGTACCTGATCAGTGTGACCGTTGTGCCCCTGGCACAGAAGATCTGGGATCGTCTCATGGAGATCCCGCTGTTTCGGCGGTATGTGAAGGATCCGGATTTCGGCGCCCGCATGCGGCTGTATCTGAGTACCCTGGCCCACGCATCGGTGGCTGTGTTTAAACTGATCGCCGGCATCTGGTTCAACAGCGTATGGTTCATCGTTGTGGGTATTTATTATGGCTTTCTGGTTTTGCTTCGCCTGGCCCTGGTGGTCTGGGATCGGAAAACCGCCGGGCTGGACGAAGATGCAGCGGATCGCGCGCGATGGATCAGTTACCGGCGTACGGGCTGGATGATGTTTCTGCTGATCCTGGGGTTAAGCGGCATTACGGTGGTGACCGTCCGCTTCAATCAGGGGGACACCTATCCGGGTTTCCTGATCCTCGCCGTTGCGGCCTATTCCTTTTATCGGATCGGAATTGCCATCGGCCGCATTGTAAGCCGCAATCAGAGCAGCGATCCGGTTTTTCGGGCAGCCCGGGCCATCGATTTTTGCTTTGCCGTCATGGCCATGTTTTCTCTGCAGACATCCATGATTGCAACCTTTCACACCGGGCCGGGAGCAGACCTGGCAAATATGGCCGGCGGAACGACAGCGGCGCTGGTGAACGTGGTTATTTCGGCGGTGATGATCTGGCGATCCTCCCGGCATTTGAAGAGTACGGCGTTGAAATCATGACAGTCACAGGCTGAATCGGAAGGACAGAACAGGTTCACCGGCCTGTCCTGTGACGGAACCGAGAGGATAGGATCACCGGTTTGCCCTGTGACGCAACCGGAAAACGGTTTTAAAACCGTTCATGTGCCAGCCACGGATGAACGGAAAACACAGGAGGAAGGACCATTGGGGGAAGGACCATTGGAGAAGAACTTTACGGTACAGACCTACGGGACACCGGATGCTAATATCCTGCTGATCCAGATGTCAGACGTCCACGAGCAGGAAGGCATGGAAAAAGAGGTCGCGCTGATCCGGGAACTGTCCGGCGGAATGGATTTCTGCCTGAAGACCGTGTGCGTCAGTGACTGGAATAAGGACCTTTCGCCCTGGCATGCGCCGGCGGTTTTCGGGAAGGAAGATTTCGGAGACGGCGCAGCCGACACCCTCGCGTACCTGACGGATCTGCTGGCAAAGTTGGATTCTGCGGCGGAAATAACGAATCCGGATTCGGCAGAAGACCTATCGGTGCAGAACGCGACAGGGTCGGATCGCGTCCGAAAAATATACCTGGGCGGCTATTCCCTGGCCGGGCTGTTTGCCCTTTGGGCCGCTGCGCAGACGGATCAATTTGACGGGATTGCGGCGGCGTCCCCGTCGGCCTGGTTTCCGGGGCTGTGCGATCATCTGCGTGAACGTGAACTGCGCACGGATCGGGTGTATCTAAGCCTGGGGGATCGGGAGGAGCGTACGAAAAATCCGGTGATGTCCCAGGTGGGAAACGCCATTCGCGAGGTGGAGTCGATATTAAAAGATCAGGGGAAGGAATGTATCCTGGAATGGAATCCGGGAAATCATTTTCAGAATCCGGAACTGCGGATGGCCAAAGGATTTGCCTGGCTGCTGAAACAAGGGGAAGCATGAAGTAAAGGGAAGCTTGAAGTAAGGGGAAGCATGAAGTAAGGGGAAGTATGGAGTAAGAGGAAGCATGAAGTAAGGGGGGAGCCATGTCCAGAAATCATGAAGTTATCACCCGTCAGCCGCTGCTGGATGAAAACGGGGAACTGCGCGAGCCCGGCTGGTCGCGTCATCTGCTGCAGCAGTACGATCGCAGCATGATCAAGGCACCGAAATTCCGCATCAAGGAGTGGGATTATTATCTGGTGCTTTCCGACGAATTCGCCGGCGCGTTTACGATCTCCGACGACGGATACATCGGTCTACAGTCGGTGTCGCTTCTGGTGTTCGGCGAGCATCCCTGGGAGCACACGGAGACGGTGTTAAACGCCTTTCCCATGGGAAAACTGAAACTGCCATCCGATTCCTCCGCGGGCGTCACGCGGTACGAGGACAAGCGACTGTCCATGCAGTTTGCCGTGGAAGACGGTGCGCGCCACATTACCTGCCGGTTTGAAAACTTCTACCAGGGGAAGCCGTTTTCCTGCGACATCCGCCTGGCCCAGCCACCCATGGAGAGCATGGTGATTGCCACGCCCTGGGACAAAAAGCACGCCTTCTACTACAATCAGAAGATCAACTGCATGCGGGCATCCGGGTGGATGGAGTACGACGGAAAACGATATGAATTCGATCCGCATTCTAATTTTGGCACCCTGGACTGGGGACGCGGCGTCTGGACCTATGACAACACCTGGTTCTGGGGCAGCGGAAATGCGGACATTGACGGGAACGCTTTCGGATTCAACATCGGATACGGATTCGGAAACACCTCCGCCGCGTCGGAAAACGTTCTGTTCTGGAACGGAACCGTGCACAAACTGGACGACGTGACTTTCCACATTCCGGCGGACAGCTACACGGCGCCCTGGAAATTCACGTCCTCCGACGGCCGGTTTGAAATGGACTTTGTGCCGGTGCTGGACCGGGCGGCAAACCTGGATTTTAAAGTGCTCATATCGGATCAGCATCAGGTGTTCGGCCGCATGAACGGAACCGCGGTGCTGGATGACGGAACGAAAATTCAGGTGAAAGATCTGATGTGTTTTGCAGAGAAGGTGCACAACCGATATTAGAATGCAGCAGACACGTCAACACCCATTTTGTATGACGGGCTCCTGTCTTGCGTGAAAGTGGACGGCGGCCTGCTTGACTTGAGGATTTAGAATATGATTCTATTTATCAACGCGTGTGTCCGGAAGGATTCCCGGACGAAACAGCTGGCGGACTGCCTGCTGAAACAGTGGAACGAACCGACCGAAGAGGTGTGCCTGGCGGACATCTCTTTTCCCGTGACCGATGAGGCCTATCTTCTGGAAAGAGACCGGCTGGTGCAGGCGAAGGATTTTGCACATCCCATGTTTGATCTGGCAAACCAGTTTGCTGCGGCCGACCGGATTGTCATCGCCGCGCCTTACTGGGATCTGTCTTTCCCGGCTTCCTTAAAGCAGTATTTTGAAGCCATCAACGTGGTGGGCATCACCTTCCGCTACACCCCCGAGGGCATTCCGGAGGGACTTTGCCGGGGAAAGGAAATCTGGTACGTTACCACGGCCGGCGGAAACTATGTGCCGCCGGAGTTCGGCTTCGGATACGTCAAAGCACTGGCGCAGGGGTATTACGGCATCGGTGACGTGCGCCTGATTCAGGCCGTGGGACTGGATCTTGCAGGTGCGGATCCGGAACAGATTCTTCAAAACAGCATGGAGCAGATTCAGCGGGAGACTTAGGCGGCCGGAATGGGACGGGTACCTGTCCCCCCCCTGTCTTATTTTCCGGAGGCCCGATACGCCCGCGGCGTAAGGCCGGTGGTTTCTTTGAACACCTTAGCGAAATAACTGTCGGAGTGAAATCCGCACATGCCGGAGATGACGCTGATGTTTTCATCCGTGTGCAGAAGCATCTGCGCCGCCATGCGGATCCGAAAATGATTCAGATACAGCACCGGCGGCGTGTGCAGGCAGCGGGCAAAGCACCGGGTGCCTTCCCGCTCACTTAAGCCTGCGGATGCAGCGATGGTCTGCAGATCCAGATCCTCCATGTAGTGTTCGTGAATGAACTGCACCATGGTCTTCAGCCGTTTTGCGTCGCTGTTTTTTCGCCCGGCGGCTTTTGCTGCCGGCAGCTTTTCGGTTTCCTTCAGAAGCTGCAGCCAGATCTCGGACAGGATGCTGCGTATTTCAAATTCATATCCGTATGACTCTGCCTCGGCCAGCCGGGGCAGTTTTAATATACGGTCAATGACGTGAATGTGGTCCGGGATGGTAGGATGCAGCACGATATATGGAATATTCGGGTTTTCGTACAGAGGAAGCATGTATTTCCGGTCAAGCAATCCCCCGAAGATGCCGGAGAGAAATTCCACGCCGAACAGCAGGGCGTAGATCCGTCCGTGCCGGTCTCTGCAGGCGGATCTGGCGGAGTGCATAACGTTGGAGTTGATGAAAATGACATCTCCCTGGGACAGAAGGATGGTTTTGTTGTCCGAAATCTGATATTCCAGCTCGTCCTCCGTTACATAATCCAGTTCCAGCGCGGCATGCCAGTGCAGCCCGCGGCCGATAAAATGGTCCAAAGTCACATCCAGGCAGCAAAACGGGAAATCCTCTGAGAAAGAAGGAAGGATTTCTCTGCGGTTTTCGTCCAGCTGAAATTCTGCGCGGCTGATCATCAGGCACCTCCTGTGCATAGTCAAATCTGTCCGAATTTTATCATATCCGGGCCGCTTCTTCCAAGTGTTCCGTGGAATGCGAACGTATAATGGGATTAACTAAAAGGAGCTGTTCGTCGGACGAACAGCCGGTTTTCCAGAATTTTCGCAGAAAATGAGAGAGGGGGTATCAGAAATGATCAGATCCGGACGGCTTGCAGCGGCGACTGCTGTAATACTGGCAGTGGCCATGGGATTAGCAGGATGCGGACAGTCCATACTTTCCGCCAATGATGGGAAAATGCTGACAGGGAAGCGATTTGCCATTGTTGTGAAGTCAGCAGGTAACGAAAATATGAAAAAAATGACAGACGGATTTTCACACGTCATTGAGGCTGCCGGGGGAACCGTCATTATCAAGGAGCCCTCCTATGCCACAAACGACCAGACGGAATTGGTCAGTTCCCTGATTTCACAGAATGTGTCCGGCATTTCGATTTCCGTGAATGATCCGGCAGCATTAAAGGATCTGCTGAAAGAAGCCAGAGATAAAAATATCGGGATCAGTGCGTTTGATTCGCCGGCTGCCGGGGACACCAGGGACATCTTCATTAATCAGGCGGACGCTGTACAGATCGGCGAAGCCCTGGCTGAGGCTGTTTACGACCTGACCGGAGGGGAAGGCCAGTGGGCGATCCTTTCTTCCACCAGCGTCGCACCCAACCAGAGCGCCTGGATCGATGCCTTAAAGGAAGTGCTGGAAAGGGACAGCAAATACAGCCAGCTTACACTGGTGGATGTGGCCTACGGAAATGATGATCCTGAAAAATCCGGGGAAGAGACAAGGCGCCTTCTTCGCTCCTATCCGGATCTTGAAGTGATCTGCTCGCCCACCACCATCGGCATGCTGGCCGCTGCCGAAGTTCTTTCCGGGGAAGACAGCGGTGTACAGCTGACCGGACTGGGCCTTCCTCAGGAGATGGAGCCGTATCTTGGAAATGTCTGTCCTTACATGTTTTTCTGGGACACCTACGCCCTGGGAGAACTGACGGCATATGCAGCCCTGGGACTGGAAAGCGGGACGTTTAAAGGAGCGGAGGGAGAAGAACTGGACGCAGGAGAACTGGGAACCTTCTCCGTCATACGGGGAAGCGACGGCGGAACGGAAATCATTCTGGGACCGCTGGAAAAGATCGAACCCGGCGACGCAGGGGCGGAAGTTTCTGCGGAGGAAGTTTCAACGAAAGAAGTTTCTGCGGAAGAAGCTTCTATGGAATAAGGATAACGCGTCATCCAACGGGCGGGAAGCACTGCGGCAACGGTGCGGATTCTCCCTGGCGGATTTTTGCTTCCGGGGTCTTTCTGTGCTAGACTTGACTTCAGGGATATCTTTGACAGGTCCTTTCAGGAATATCTGTTAAAGGTGCGGTGTGAACACGTCCGGCAGCAGCTGCTGCCGACAGCGCAGGAAAGGACGAGCCCATGCTTCTTTATCATGCCGGTTTTGAAGAAATCCCCGCACCCGACGTCCATTACGGGCGGAAGAATGCGGATTTCGGCCAGGGATTCTATCTGACGGCCGATGCGGAGTTTGCCCGCCGCTGGGCGAAGGAACGGCCCGGCCGGTCCACGGTCATTAACACCTATGAATTCAACCCGGAGGGCCTTCGGGTGAAACGGTTTGAGCGGGACGCGGACTGGTTTGCCTACATTTTTGACAACCGCCGCGGAAAGAAAGACGCCCTGGATGCGGACGTGGTCATCGGGCCCATCGCCAACGATACGATTTACGATACCTTCGGCATCCTGACCAGCGGATTTGTTCCGGCGGATACGGCGCTGCGTCTTCTGCAGGTGGGACCGGAATATGTGCAGATCGCGCTGAAGACAGAAGCGGCAGCCAAAAACCTGACCTGGCTTTCGGCAGCACGGCTGGACGGGGAAGCGTTAAAACAGAACCGCGCGATCTTAGCCGAAGAGCAGGAAGCCTATCAGAAGCAGATCGGAGAACTGCTTCGAAAAGAAATGTAAATAAGGGCAGACAAGGGGGGCAGGTCACTGTTCCCTTGTTTTGAATTCTGAATGGTCAGGGACGGTGGCCTGTCCCCCATCCGATCACGAATTCGCCAATTCTGTATCTGAAATAGTGAAATTTCGATTTTTTCTGTTGAACCCTTTTTTCCGTTTTGTTAACGTAGAAATTAACTATAGGTTTCTTGGAACTGGTAAAAAACAGTGTAGTTTCTGGAAAGGGGGCACCATGAAAAAGAAACCGGGAAGTGCCGTATTTCGCGGGCTTGCAGGAATTTTTCTTGCATTGCTTGTGATTTTCGGCACGGTGTACAACGTGGCGGAGGCCTGGTCGGGGAAGGTGAACGAACTTCTCGGCCTGGATACGTCCACCATCAAACGCAGCTTAAACGAAGAGGATTATCCCTTCAAGTCCGACTATGCCACGGCGGACGACCTCTTTAATGCGGAAATTGCCTACGCGGCCCGCATGCAGGCCGAAGGTACCGTTTCCTTAAAGGGTACGCCGGCCATCGAGGGCACGAAGGTGACGCTCTTTGGCATGCGCAGCGGATCGAAGATGCAGTTCGGCGGCTCCATGGGTGAAATCATCGACGCCGGCCGCACGGTCACCTTAGGCGATGCGCTTGCGGATCGCGGATTCGAAGTGAACCCGCAGATGCTGCAGTTCTATAAAGATATGGAAGCGGATTACACTCCGCTGAAATCCCCGGGCGGCAACATCGTCTTCAGCTATTATGACGAAGAAAAAGACGAGTCCCAGGGCGCCCAGATCGCCGAAGTGCCGGTGAGCGAGTATGACGAGTCCTTAGTCGACGACTACACCGACGCGGCCATCATCGTCTTAGGCCGTGACTGCGGCGAATCTGCCTGCTTCTATCCGGGCGAGAACGGCCTCGCCGAGCCGGAGGAGTTTTCCGACAGCCCCACCGGCAACATTTTCTCCTTAAGCGATGACGAGCGCGACCTGGTGAACTGGGTCAAGGATCAGGATTTTGACAAGATCATCGTCCTGTTAAACGCCATCAGCGGCATGGAAATCGAAGAGTTAAAGGATGACGACGACGTGGATTCCATCCTCTGGATCGGCACGCCGGGCGCCTACGGCACCTATGGCATCGCGGATCTGTTAAACGGAAGCGTCCTGCCCTCCGGTCACCTGCCGGATACCTTCGCGGTGAACACGGCCTTAAGTCCTGCGGCGCAGAACATGGGCATCTACGTGTTCGAAAATGCCAGCGACATCGAAACCACCACCAACAACGCTCTTCGCAGCAGCTGGTATGTGGCCGAGCTGGAAGGCATCTACACGGGCTACAAATATTATGAAACCCGTTACTTCGACAGCGTCTTAGATCAGGGCAACGCGAAAGAGGCGTCCCCGACCCAGTCCGTGAACGGAAAAGACTGGAATTATGACGACGAAGTCAGCTACACCTTTGGCTTTGGTCTGGAAGGCAGCACCTTCTCCGAGGAAATCGCCGACGCGCAGATCGACTGGAGCGGCGAGACGGATTCCGTGGTGACCGTTACCGTAACCAACACCGGCGATGTGGCCGCGAAGCACGCGGTGCAGCTGTACGTATCTCTTCCCTACACCGATTATGATAAGGAAAACGGTGTGGAAAAGAGCGCCATCCAGCTGGTGGGCTATGCCAAGACCGGCGAGGCCGAAGAAGCCACCTTTGAGGACGTGGTTCTGTTAGAGCCCGGCGCCTCCGAAGATGTGCAGATTACCTTCAACGCCCAGGATCTCTACACCTGGGATCGCACCGCCAGCCATGACGGTGTCTTCGGCGCCTGGATCCTTGAATCCGGCGACTACTATTTCGCCACCGGTAACGGCGCCCACGATGCTGTGAACGCGGTTCTGGCGGAAATGGGTGAATCGGTGGATACCACCGGCGCGGTCTACACCGCCAGCGTGGATTCCAAGATCACCTTAACGGAAAGCAACGGAACCGCCATCCAGAATCAGCTGTCCAAGGCGGACTTAAACGAAACCGGCGCGGCGGAAGTGACCTACCTGTCCCGCAGCGACTGGGCGGGTACCTTCCCGGAAACCCTGGCTTCCTTAACGGCCACCGAGGAGATGGTCGCCGAGCTTCGCAACGCAGTCTACGATCTGGACGCGGAACTGGCGCTTTACGAAGGTCCGGAAAGCTTTACCTACGGCGACGACAAGGGCATCAAGGCCATTCAGCTGCGGGGTCTGGAATATGACGATCCCATGTTTGAGGAAGCCATCAGCCAGCTGTCTCTGCAGGATCTGATCAACCAGTACATCGCCTACTTCGAGGAGATCGAAGAGCTGGCCATGCCGGTGGAATCCCGTGCGGACTCTCCCCTGGGCATCATCGGTACCATCGGTCAGCGTACCGCCGGTACCCTGTTTGAGGTCAGCGACGACAGCGCAGTCAAGGGCAAGTTTACGGATATTTATCCCGGCGGCCCGGTACTGGCAGCCACCTTCTCCCCGCTGCTTCAGAAGGAAAACGGCCGCATCATCGGCAACGATGGCCTGTGGACCGGTTACAACACCTGGTTCGGCCCCGGCATGAACCTGCACCGTACGCCCTACAACGGACGTAACGTGGGCTACTATTCGGAAGATTCTGTCCTCTGCGGCAGAACCGGCGCCTACGTCCACGAGATGTTAGACGCCTACGGCATGGTGACCAACGTAAAGCACTTTGCCTTCAACGATCAGGAAACCAACCGAGATGGCTTAGCGGTGT
Organism: Shuttleworthella sp.; assembly: GCA_045544375.1. GTDB lineage: Bacteria > Bacillota > Clostridia > Lachnospirales > Lachnospiraceae > Shuttleworthia. The sequence continues at coordinate 6,549 of JAZPYY010000062.1, read as the reverse complement.
TCTTAAATGAGCAGGCGGCCCGTGAAAACGAGCTGCGCGGCTTCCAGATCGCCATCCGCACCGGCTATGTCAAGGGCCTGATGTCCGCCTTCAACCGTATCGGCTGCCTGCATGTGGCGGCAGACAAGGGGCTGATGAACGGCATTCTCCGCGGCGAGTGGGGATGGAACGGATTTATGATGACCGACTCGGTCAAATCCGCTTCCTACTTCCTGCCCCGGGAGACGGCTGCGGCCGGCAACGACCAGATGCTGGGCGGCTCCAACAACGGCAAGGTGTGGAACCTGTCGGAAGAAGAGGTGATGAAGGATATCGTTCTGCAGGCAAATCTGCGGGAGAGCTATCACAGAAAACTATATGCCTATGTCAACAGTTCCCTCTTAAACGGCATCGACGCCGAGGCTACGGCTGCCGGCGGACGCCTGTGGTGGGAGAATGCGCTGATCGCAGCGATTGCGGTTTCGCTGGTACTGTTCGTGCTTAGCCTGGTGATGTTTGTGATCCGTGCACGGAAGGAAGGAGGCGCAGACAATGGCCGCTAAAGTGAAAAAAGGACCCGGAAACGGGCTGGTAACCGGCGTTATAACGCTGCTGTTTACGGTGCTTGGCGGAATTCTGTTCCTGCTGAGCTACCGGACCGGATATTATATCTTCGGTGAAATGAACTCCACGCGGGTGGCCATCCTGCTGGTGGCAGCCATCGTGCTGATCATCCTGAACATGGTGCTGGAGCGCCTGTTCCCCAAAGCCCTCTGGGCGCGTTTTGTTACCTTTGGCATTACGGCCTGCCTGGCCGCGGCTGCCCTGATCTTAGTGGGCGACCGGGTGGAAGGCATCGGTAACTGCATCATCACGGATTACGACTCGGGTCACGGCGGTGAAGAAGCCATTTACCGCTCCCTGGCCGGCTCCGTGGCCATGCTTCTGGGCATGATCTTTAACATCATCGGATCCTTCTCGAAGGATCCCAAGGCGCCGGCAGGCATCGGAAAGACCCTGGGATTATCCATCCCGGCTGTGGGTCTGATGGCTGCGGTAGCGGCAGTGGCCGTGGTGCTTTCTGCGTCCCCGGCGGGCAGCGGTACTTCCGCGGCGAACGCAGGCGGACAGGGCGCTGCAGGCGGTGAAGGCGCCCCCACGGCCGTGACCGGAGAGGATGTGATCAGCGGCACCTTCAAGATTTCATTTGCGCAGGAATTCGAAAATGTGGCTGAGGAAACCATGCCGAAGACCCAGTTCCTGACGGCGAACATGGGCGGCCTGTGCCGGGCGGACAGCCGGTTCTACGTGGATGTCACCCTGGACTTAGACGGCAAGGGCAACTATTCCCTGTTCTCGGAAGCCTATGTTATCGAAGCCGGAAAGAAGCAGGAAATCGGCGACGACAGCGGTCTGGGCCTGATCTATCAGACCCGCGCGGAAGGTGCGTACTTCGATTACGGCAATGGTGCCGTGACCACAGCAGCGGCTGGCCATGTGGCCGTGACCCTGGAGACGGATACCTATTCCGAGCAGATGAAGCCGCTGATGGGCTTAGACACCTATGGCATTGAAGGAGACGGCGAGTACGATTCCGCGGATCTGCCGGATCTGCTGGATCTGGTGCCGGAAATCAACTGGACCTTGGACGGCGAGTCCATCGTGACCTACACCCAGTCCCTGCCCAGCGGCACCTACAAAGTGACCTACGCCCAGGAATTTGAAAACGTGGCGGAAGACGTGATGCCCACCTGCCAGTTCCTGTCGGCGGGCATGGACGGCCTGTGCCGGGCGGACAGCCGCTTCTACGTGGACATCACCCTGGATCTGGACGGTGAGGGCGGCTACTTGCTGTTCTCGGAAGCCTATGTCATCGAATCCGGCAAGAAGGCGGAAATCGGCGACGATACCGGCTTAGGCCTGATCTACCAGACCAAGGCGGAAGGCTCCTACGAAGTGGACGCCGACGGCAATGTGGTTACCGCACCGGCGGATCATGTTTCCTTCGTGATCGAAACCGATACCTACTCTGAGCAGATGAAGCCGCTGATGGGCCTGGATGCCCTGGGCATTACCGAAAACGGAACCTTTGATTCCGCGGATGTGCCGGCGCTCTTAAGTATCGTGCCCGAAGCCACCTGGACCCTTGCTGACGGTGTGATTGAAACCTTCGAAGTACCGGAAGAAGAGGAAGAAGGGGAAGAAGCTGCGGAAGGTGAAGCGGAAGCAGAAGGCGAAGCTCCGGCGGAAGGCGAAGCTCCGGCAGAAGGTGAAGCAGCAGCCGAAGGTGAAGCTCCGGCCGAAGGCGAAGCGCCCGCAGAAGGCGATGCAGCTGCAGAAGCACCTGTTGAATAAGAATACCGTTTTTAATACAATGGGCTGGAAAGAGATTTCCAGCCCATTGCTGCGTTCGCGAGTCTGTCAGCATGGCGCAAGGGAAAGCAAATCGGATGAGGAGCAGGGGCTTCCCCATCCGGTAGATGGGAAAGATGAAAGAAGGGGGAACATGGAAAAAATCAGGGGAACAAATCTGGGCAACTGGCTGGTTCTTGAAAAATGGATGAAGCCGGATCTGTTTTTTGCCACGCAGACGGAAGACGAGACCTGGCTCTCCCGCAAAATGCCGCCGGAGGAATTTGAAGCGCTGATCAAAGAGCACCGCGACACCTATGTCACGGAGGAGGATTTCCAGGCAATCGCGGAGGCGGGCTTAAACATGGTGCGCCTGCCGGTTCCCTATTTCACCTTTGGCGACCGGCCGCCCTTTGTGGAATGCGTCACCTGGATCGATCGGGCCTTTGACTGGGCGGAAAAATACGGTCTGAAAATCCTGCTGGATCTGCACACCGTGCCCTACAGCCAGAACGGCTACGACAACGGCGGACTGACCGGCGTGTGCAAATGGTGCAAACATCCCGAGGAAGTGGAATTTGCCCTGACGGTGCTGGAACGTCTGGCTAAGCGTTACGGAACCCGGGAAGGCCTCTTCGGCATCGAAGTCTTAAACGAGCCCATCAGCTGGATCGTTTACATGACCGCGCCCAGCACCGGCAAGGCGGAAGACAAGGAAGAAGCCAAGGGCAGCGGATATGTGCCCCTTCCCTTCCTGCGGAAATTCTACAAAGACGCCTACCGGCGGATCCGTGCCCATATGGGCACCGACAAGACCATCGTGTTCCACGACGGTTTCCGAACCAGCAGCTGGAACCGGTTCTTCCGGGAATCCGGATTCGAAAACGTGGCGCTGGATACCCATATCTACATCTTCGCCATGGAAAACTTCGTGCCCGTGGCAAAGCCCTGGGTGTACCGGATCTTCGTGGAGTTTAACCGCCGCCTGATCCGGCGGGTGCAGAAGGATGTGCCCGTCATCGTCGGCGAATGGTGCATCTGCAACAGATACGCGGATGGCCTGGGCGGACTGATCCTGCGGCCGAATCGGGCAGCAGAGAAAAAGCGCCGCTACCGGGAAATTGCCCGGATGCAGCTGGACGCCTGGGGCGAGGCCGCCGGCTGGTTTTACTGGAATTATCAGCTGCTGCGGGATCGCAATGAGCCCACGGACGAAAGCTGGAAAGAAAGCTGGGATCTGTGCCGCTGCCTGAAGAACGGCTGGCTGAACCGCGATATGTGGTAAAAGCGGGTCAGGTACCCGTTTCATTTTAAGAGTGTGTCTGCAAAGAAGCCCTTATTATATTTTATGGAGTTTCAGCTGCGGTGAAAAAACCTGTTTTTCGATGGATCCTTATCCTGCTGGCGGCGGCTTTTGTGATAACAGCCGCCCTTTCAGCCCTGAAATATGCCCGCACTGCCGGCGCGCTGAAAAGTCCAAATCCGGCGGACGCGTCTGCCGACGTTCTGGAAGATCAAGCTCAGCCGGACGCGTCCGCCGCGGATGCGATAGACAGCAGCACGGCTGAGAACATAGATTACCAGGTGATCTTCCTGGCCGGCGGCTGTTTCTGGGGTGTGCAGAAATTCTTCGACCAGTTTGACGGGGTGCTGGAAACGGAAACCGGTTACGCCAACGGTCCGGTGAACGAACCCAACTACTGGGTAGTAAGCTTTGGCAGCGGTCATGCCGAAACCGTAAAGGTTAAGTACGATCCGGAGGTGATTTCACTGACGGAACTTCTGGAATACTACTTTATGGCCATCGATCCTCTGTCGGTGAACAAGCAGGGAAACGACGAGGGCGTTCAGTACCGGACGGGCATTTATTACACGGAAGAAAGTCAGCTGCCCGAGATCGAAGCCGTGTACCAGGCCCAGGAGGAAGCCCTGGGGGCAGAACTGGCAGTGGAAGTAAAACCGCTGAAAAACTATTATCCGGCGGAAGAAGAGCACCAGAAGTATCTGGATAAGAATCCGGACGGATACTGCCACATCCCGCTGTCGCTGTTTCAGCTGCAGCAAAAAGATTGAGGATAGGGGCCCTTTTCGCCAGTCAGCCCTTTGCAGAAATCGAAACAGAAAAGGGCCGCCGAACGGCCTTTTCCATCCGACCAGAACACAGGAGGCATTTACATGAACCCGGAGACAGAACGAAATCTGAAGACCATAAAAAACCTTGCCTGGGTTTTTGTAGCGGCTTTTCTGCTGTACGCTTTCCCGGGGGTGCTGTCGCTGTTTGTGCAGGCCGTTCAGCCGATCCTGGCCGGCTTTCTCATCGCCTATGTGGTGAATATCATCTGCGACGCTCTGGAGAAACAGCTGCAGAAGTGCAATGTGAAGGTGCCGAGGCCTGCCATCATCGTGCTTTCGATTCTTCTTGTCATCGCGGCAGTGGTGCTGATCCTTCTTCTGATTGTGCCCCAGTTTGCCTCCGCCATCCGCACCTTTTTTGCCCGCATCCCCGGCGTCGTGGAAGATCTGCTGAACACGCCGCTGGCCGCTCAGCTTCTGGGCCCGGATACCACAGATCAGGTGGAAAATCTGGACTGGAATGGTATCCTCTCCCAGCTGGCAGGGATTCTCCAAAGCGGAGTTGGAGCCGCGGGAAGCCGGATTTCTTCTGCCTTATCCGGAGTGACCACCGGATTCTTGGGCATCGTGTTTTCTCTGTACTTCCTGCTGGGGAAAGACAGCATCTTAAACGGTATCCGCCGGCTGGCAAAGCACCTGCTTCCGGCGAAGCAGTACGATTTTGCCGGGCTGTTCCTTACCCGCCTGGACACCTGCGCGCGGAAATATGTGGCGGGCCAGTGCATTGAAGCGGTGATTCTGGGAACCCTCTGCGCCCTGGGCATGATGCTGTTTCGCATGCCCTACGCCGGAATGGTGGGCGCTCTGGTGGGCGTCACGGCGCTGATCCCCCTGGTGGGTGCGCTGATCGGCGGCCTGATCGGTGCCTTCATGGTGCTGACGGTATCCCCGGTGCAGGCAGTGATCTTCGTCATCTTTTTCCTGATTCTTCAGCAGCTGGAAGGCAACCTGATCTACCCCAGAGTGGTGGGAAGTTCCGTGGGTCTGCCGGGAGTGCTGATCCTGATGGCGGTTACCATCGGCGGTACGGTGTTTGGATTCCTGGGCATGATCGCCTTTGTGCCGGTGGTGGCGGCGGTTTACACCCTGGTGAAGGAACGGCTGTCGGAAGAACAGTGAGAATGGAGATGATTTTATGCCGGAAAACACACGCTATACCGCGGATGTAGAAGACTGCATCCGCCGCGCCTTCGATGAGATCCGCGTCTGCCATTCCTGGGCCACCGAGGATATGATCCGCCCGGAATGTTCCTACGCTGCAGAAATCGAGGACGGAAAACCGGTTTTCGTCAAGTTCTTCACCTGGTCGGATGGCAGCGTTGACCGCTCGGTTTATGCGGACGCCGAAACCTTCGTGAAGGAAATCGTCAGCGATAACGAGTGGTGGGTGGAAGGCTGCAATCCCATTGAGGAGGTGTATCCCCTGCCGATTCCCGGGGGCGTGGACATCAGCGGATGGACGCTGGAGTGCTACGAATTTCGAAAACATAAGCTGGGCGGCATTTCTTCCATGATTCAGGCCGGAGACCGGTACACCGGCGGCAACCGGGTGTTCTTCCTTCCGGACGCCTTTTTTGAGGGGACCTTTGAAGAGTTTTTAACCCGCTACAACGACTTTGTGCCGGGGCCCTTTATGCTGGAGGAATCCTATGTGGAAGATGTGAACGAACTGAAGGCATTTCTCGGATTTTAAACGTAAGACGGGGACAGATCATTGTTCCATTTTTCGGAAGGCGGCTGCTTACGGAAAAATGGGACGATGACCTGTCCCCGTTCTATTCAACTGCTGTTTGAATTTTGGAGTAAGTGTAAAATTTTAGTTGGCAAATAAAAAGGGAAGTGGGCAGGACCCACTTCCCAACCATACAGTTTTTCTTTATGATGTTAAGCACCACCAAAACACATAAGGAGGACTGTATGATGGATCTCATTGTAGAAGAAAAGCTGGTATCATTCAAGGAGTTAGAGAAATATATTTTCCGGTTCGTCTGTGAACTGGCCCGTCTGATGACCCAAATCATTCTGGAAAGATATGATGCTGAACTCATGCAAAAGCGGGACAAGGAAAACTACCGTAATAAGGGG
>JAZPYY010000061.1:0-39135 GCA_045544375.1 Shuttleworthella sp. | reverse complement strand
CGGATGAGTCAAAAGTGACAGGCACTTTTGACTCATCACCAGAATGTTCCATGCGCCAAGGCGCTTACCGGGTGAATCGCTGTTTCCGACTTCGTGAGTCAAAAGTGCCTGTCACTTCTGACTCATTACCACGTCATTCTCTCCCGCCGAAAGGGGATGCTTCGTCCCGTCCGGGGCACAGAATTCTGCCGGGACATTTGCCGGAAGGACGACGTGAAAACGGATCTCGTCTCCTTCGTATTTCCAGCTGCTTTCGATCCGGCCCCGGGGCGTGATGAGTGCGGCCTCGGCGTACTGCATCAGCGGATCGGGCTGGGGACGGATCTGCACCTTCTCGGCATCGTAATGAATTCCGCAGATTCCTTCGATCATCCAGGAAACCACCGCGCCCTTGGAGTAATGATTTAAGGACGATACGCCGGTGCTTCCTTCGTTTCCTTCCCAGGACTCCCAGATGGTGGTGGCACCCTGTTTTACCTGGTACAGCCAGCCCGGGGTATCCTCCTGCAGCAGCAGGCGGTAGGCGGTGTGCACATAGCCGTAATCGGCCAGAACCGTGCACAGGTGGGCAGTGGTTAAGAACCCGGTGTTCAGGTGATATCCGTTTTCTTCCACCAGGCGGTTTAAATCCGCGGCGGCGGTTTTCGCATCCGCCTCGGACAGCAGGCCCATTTTCAGCGGCCGCACATATTTGCACTGACGCTTTGTGGTCAGATGTCCGTCCTTCAGTTCAATAAACCGGTAAGCCTGGGTCGCTTTTTCGGCGAGGCTGCGGTAATGCTTTTCGTCTTCGGTGTATCCAAGGATCTGTGCGATTTCGCTCATCATCCGGGCGGACTGGGCAAAATAGGCTGTGGCCACATCCGCCGCGCCGTGAATCAGTTTTTCCCTGGAGGATTCCTCCATGGAGATGCCCGCTTCCAGCCACTCTCCCCACTGCATGCCCGTATCGATGGTGTACTTTTTCCAGGGGTTCTTTGAAAACAGGTTGTTCAGGCGGCTTTTCTTCGCCTTTTTCTCGCAGTAGTTCATCCACCCCTTGGAAAAATTATAATTCTCTTCTAATATCTGCCGATCGCCTGTCATCCGATACATGGTGTAAGGGATGATGACCGCAGCATCTCCCCAGGCGGAGGAACCGTCAAACATCCGGTCCATGAATCCCGGCTTCGCCGTTCTGCGGGGAGCGATGTTGGCCACCCGGCCATCGGGATACTGGGCCGCACGGCATTCTGCCAGCCAGCGGCGGTACACCGGTTCGCTGTTCATCAGCCGCAGGCCGGTGTGGCAGTACAGAGCCGCGTCTCCTGTCCAGCCGCTGCGCTCCCGGGTGGGACAGTCTGTGGGCACGTCCACAAAATTGGATTTCTGGCTCCACACCGCGTTTTCAAACAGCTGGTTCACCAGGGGCTGATCACAGGAAAACCATGCGGTGCGGGAGACGTCCGAATACACCGCGTGGGCCGTAAATTCACTGCCGTCCACATCCAGATCCGTCTCCAGAAGAACGTACTGGAATCCGAAAATGCAGGCGGCGGGGTGATATTCGTTGATGCCGTCCTTGCAGATGTACTCCACCACCTGGTGCAGTTCGCCGCTTTTGCGGCCTACGGTCTGCAGGTTGTCATCAGAAAACTCGCCGTCCACCCCCACGTATTCGCCGTGGGTCATGCGAATCCGCTGGCCAGCCTTGGCCTGTACGCAAAAGGAAACATAGCCCGCCATGTTCTGGCCAAAATCCAGAACGGTTTTTCCGGAGGGAGTGCGAAGAACCTTTGCCGGGAATGCTTCCTTTTCACGCAGGGGCACGGTATTGGCGGAAAGCAGGCTGTCGTAACCGAAGTCTGCTGTTTTTACGTTGTGATAGTGGGGCGTTCTGCGGGCATCCACCCGTTCGCCGGACTGCAGGTCGTTAAACCCAAGGGGACCATCCTGGAAAGCCTGCCAGTGTTCATCCGTGATCAGCACGGTTTTTTCTGAGACCTCCATCTGCAAAAGCAATGCGATGTCTGTCCCGAACACGTTTCGGGTACCGGTGTTTCCGTTGGTGCCCCGCCACCATCCGTCACCTAAAGTGACTTCCAGCACATTCTGCCCCGGACGGATGACCTCTGTCACGTCCCAGGTCTGATAGGGAAGACGGGTCTGGTATTCGCTGGTGCCGGGCGCTAAGATGTGATCCGTCAGACGGCGACCGTTTACGGTCAGGGTATACACACCGTGGGCTGTGGCGTAAATCCGGGCAGAACCGATCTGATCCAGGGTGAAAAACCGCCGCAGGCAGGAGGCCGGCTGATGTTCTTTCGGATCAAAGGGCTCCGTTTCCGGGTTGATCCATTTTGCCTTCCAGTCTTCTCTTTTCAGCAGACCGTATTCAAAGGATGCGGCCTCAGACCAGGGGCCCGGCTCACCCTTTTCGTCCCACAGCCGCACCTTCCAGGTGATGATGCTGCGGCTATCGGCGGGGCCTTCATAAACGGCCTGCATCCGGTGGGTTTCACTTTTTTTAACGCGCCAGATTTCCTGTTCACCTTTGCATGCGCTGATTTCAAAAGCCGTCTGCCGGCTGCCGCCCTCTGCTGTCCAGGACAGAACGGGGTTTTGCAGATCGATCCCCCGGGGATTCTCCATATGTGCCGTCTGCAGATTTATTGCCTTCATGATCGGATCCTTTCCGGTGAGATTCCTGCTGCAACGCTTCCCGCGGAATGCCTGTCACAGCAGGCTTTATCGGTGCCGCAGGTTTTGTTTCTGCTGTTATTGTAGGAGCAAAAAGGACGGAGGTCATTTACAGGCAGGAACGAATCATTTGCAGAAAGTGACACAAAAGATAAACAAAGGAAGCGGCCTGCCTTTGTCTTCAGACATTGGCAGGCCGCTTCATGAGTCCATGTAACGGCAGAATGATCCGATTAGCATAAAATGCGCTTATGGCATTTAATCAGGCGCCGGAAATATCTTTTCAGACATTTCCGGCGCCCGATCTATTTTCATATGGAGTTTCCATCTGCTGTCTGCTCCATTCCCTGGGTATGGTTTCTCTGCACGTATTCTAAAGGCGTACATCCATAATACTGTCCGAAGGCCCGGTAAAAACTGCTGACGTTCTCGTAGCCGACGCGCTGTGCGATTTCCGCCGCCGGCAGAGATCCGTCCTGCAGATACATGGCTGCTTTTTCCATTTTCAGCTTCCGCAGCAGATCCTTAAAATGCATCCCCGTGGCGGAGGAAATGATGCGGATCAGCTGCCGTGTACTGTACCCGTAGCGAACGGACAGTTCCGGCAGGCTCGTGGTGGCGAAATGATCCTGGATGTCCTTCAGCACCGCCATGTATTCCTGCTTGAAATGCATGCTGTTGTTTTTGGACAGCTCCGCCGTCTGCTCGTAGCCCTGAAGCAGCATCAGAAGAAGGCCGTCCGTCAGCGCATTAATGATTTCCGCACTGTAGGCCCCTTCGGTTTTGTACTGACGGCGGATCTGGCAGATCAGCTGCTCTATGTGTTCGTCCCGTCCCGTGGAAAACCGCAGATAATCGCTGACCGCCTGATCCTTGGTCGCTTCCAGAAACAGGTGGGTCAGGATGCTGGCCGCCGGCAGGGATTTCGCGAACAGCTGCTGGAAGGAATCCTTGCGCATCATGAAGAAGTACACGATGTTTTCGTCGTTGGGACAGGTGCAGGCCCTGCGCACGCCGGGCGGAATGATCAGAAACTGCCCCGGCGTCAGCAGAAAATTTTCCCGGTCGAACCACACCGGCATGGATCCGGATACGCAGTAGAGAATTTCGAAGAAATCGCTGGCCGTCCAGTAGGGCGGCAGATACCGGTAAAACCGGGACAGCAGGATGTGCTGGCGCTCGGAAAAGAAATGGATTTCCTGGGGAGACGAAAGGGCACCCTGCAGCCGGCGAACCGCCTGGGGACGTCTTTGGTCCGACAGCAGATCCCCGGCGATGTCATGAAGATCCCCGCCGCTGACCAGTTCCTGGGCCTGGGCCTTGGGTTCTCCCGCAGCCGTCCTTCTTCGCTTTGCGTGTTCATCGGCCATCCACTCGTAATAGCGCAGCATTTCCTCCGGTGAAAAGACTTCGGCCATCTCCTTTTTCCGCATACGGTAATAGATCTTCAGCTGGGATTCCAGGGCTGTCATGGGCACGTGATCAAGATTGTTTTCCATAGGCGTCCTCCACCTCAGCACGCATGGGAATGGACTCTGCCGCGCCGGGGCGGGTCACAGCGATGGCTGAAGCCATGCCCGCGTCCCGCATGCAGTCTGCCAGAGGCTGATTTCGCATCAGTCCGGAAATGAAATAACCGGTAAAGGTATCGCCGGCCGCCGTCGTATCCACCGCCTGCACCCGGACCGCCGGCTGGCGATGGGTTTCCACGCCGGATTCCGTGACCTGAAATGCCATGCTGCCTTCCCTGCCAAGGGTAATCAGCACCGATGCCTTTGGATACATCCCGTGAATGATGTGAAAGACCGCTTCCGGATCCGCTGTGTCTGCCGGGGCGATCTGTGCTGTTTTCGGATTTGCCGCATCTGTCCGGGGGTTCTGTGTCGTTTTCGGATCTGCCGCTTCACTCCGGGCGATCTGCGCCGCTTCCACCTCGTTGACCAGGATCCAGTCCAGCTTTCGGAAATCCACCGGCGAGAGTTTTTCGTTATATGGCGAGGGGTTTAACACGATGTGCATACCACGCTCATAAGCGGCATCCACGATCTGGGGAAGCTGATTGATTTCATTTTGCAGGATCAGCCAGTCTCCCGGATCAAAGGCATCCAGAGTCTGCTCCACCTGCGCTAAGGAAACGCAGCCGTTGGAGCCCTCAAAAAGGAGAATCCCGTTTTCGCCGGCAGGCGTCACCTGAATGACGGCGCTTCCCTGAGGGGTATCCACGGGTGCAAGCCATGTGACATCCACGCCGTTGTCAGAAAGGGTCTGTTTCAGGCGATCTCCGCCAACGCCCAGACAACCGGCAAAACAGGTGGGTGCGCCGGCCCGGGACAGGGCAATGGCCTGATTCAGGCCCTTCCCGCCGGGATTCGTATGCTGGGACAGGGCGCTTTGGGTTTCGCCGGGCTGCACGAAATGATCCACGGCGTAGACAATATCCAGATTTAAAGAGCCAAATACCAATGCTTTCATAAGATTCGTTCCTTTTCGATAAGTGACATCCCGCCATTCTTTGCAATTCCTACTATACACCGTATTTAAAGGAAAGTCATTTGCAAAAAGGATCATTGCACTTGCAAAGAATGACATTCTGTTTCGAATAGCATCCTGTTTCGAATGGCATCCTGTTTCAGATGACATTCTTTTTCGAATCCTCCGGCTTTGGGTTTTTAAATGAAGCGTCCCGTCTGGCTTTCCGGGCACCGGCGCACATCCTCCTGAGTGCCGGCGCAGACAATCCGACCGCCGGCCGCGCCGCCGCCCGGACCCATATCGATGATGTAATCTGCATTTCGAATCACGTCCAGGTCGTGTTCAATGACCACTACTGTGGCGCCGTTTTCGATCAGCGTGCGGAACACCCCCAGCAGCTGCTGCACATCTAAGGGGTGCAGGCCGATGGTGGGTTCGTCAAAGACAAACACCGCGTCTTCCTGCAGCCGGCCCATTTCGCTGGCCAGTTTCAGCCGCTGGGCCTCGCCGCCGGACAGGCTGGGAGTCTCCTCCCCCAGAGTCAGGTACCCTAGGCCCAGGGCGTCCAGCACCTGCAGCCGGCTGTACACCGTCTTCATGTCCTTGCAGAAATCCATGGCCGTGCGGATGTCCATATCCATCAGTTCCGGAAGGGATTTCTGTTCCTTTGCCTTGTTGGTGCAGCGGATACCGTAGGCGGCTTTTGCGTAGCGCGAGCCCCGGCACTCGGGGCAGGGGATCTCCACATCCGGCAGAAACTGCACGTCCAGACTGATGGAGCCGGTTCCGTCACACACTGGGCAGCGCAGTGCGCCGGTGTTGTAGGAAAAGTCACCAGCCTTCCATTTCTTCGCTTTTGCATCCGGCGTGCGGGCGTAAATCTTACGCAGTTCGTCGTGCACGTTGGCATAGGTGGCCACGGTGGAACGCACGTTGATGCCGATGGGGGTGGCGTCAATCAGTTTCATGTGAGCAATGCCCTCTGCGGAGAGTTTCTGCACATGGGCAGGAAACGGCTTTTCGGCTGTCAGCGCTTCCAGTCCCGGCACCAGGCTTTCTAGGATCATGGTGGTTTTACCGGACCCGGATACGCCGGTGACCACGGTCAGACGGCCTTTGGGGATGTCCACCGACAGAGGATGCACCGTGTGAATGGCTTCGGTTTCCATGTGGATGGTACCGTTGGAAAACAGATCCGCTTTCGAATTCACGTTTTGAGGGCAGGTCTCGTTTTTGCTCTGTTCAGCCAGGAAGGGGCCGATCTTAGAGTCCTCATTGGCAACGATCTGGGGCACAGTGCCTTCCGCCACCACATATCCGCCCTGGGCGCCGGCTTCCGGTCCCATCTCGATGATCCAGTCGGATTCCTTTAGGATCTGCGTGTCATGATCCACCAGAAGCACAGAGTTGCCATCCGCCACCAGATCATGCATGACGGCGTTTAAGCCTTCGATATTGGCCGGATGCAGACCGATGGAGGGCTCGTCCAGCACGTAAAGCACCCCTGTGGTGCGGTTGCGCACTGCCCGGGCCAACTGCATGCGCTGGCGTTCTCCGGTGGACAGGGTGGACGCGGCGCGGTCTAAGGTCAGGTAGGACAGGCCTAAATCCATCAGCCGTTTGGCTGCCGTGTCAAAGGACTGGCAGATGCTTCTGGCCATGGGCCGCATCTTTTCCGGAAGGGATTGGGGCACACCGTGCACCCATTCCGTCAGATCCGACAGGGTCATGGTGCAGGCTTCCGCCAGAGAAATGCCCCGCAGTTTCGGCGCCCGGGCCGCCTCGGACAGCCGGGTTCCGCCGCATTCCGGGCAGGCCTGCTCTTTTAAGAACTTCTCCACCCGCTTCATGCCCTTTTCGTCCTTAACCTTGGAAAGAGCATTCTCCACGGTGTAGATGGCGTTGAAATAGGTGAAATCCATCTCACCGGAAGCGCCGCTGGTGCGGTTCTGGTAGATCATGTGATGCTTCACCGGCGGGCCGTAAAACACCAGATCCCGCTCTTTTTTCGTCAGTTCCCGGAAGGGCACGTCCGTCCGCACCCCCAGTTCCCGGGCGATATCTTTCATAAGGCTCCACATCAGGGTCTGCCAGGGAAGTACCGCACCTTCGTCAATGGACAGGGATTCATCCGGCACCAGGGTGGATTCGTCCACCGTACGCACGGTGCCAGTTCCCTGACAGCAGGGGCAGGCTCCCTGGCTGTTGAAGGCCAGTTCTTCCGCTCCGGGGGCGTAAAAATGCTCGCCGCATTCCGGGCAGACGATCTCCTGTCCGGCTGCCACGGCTAAGGTCGGCTCCTGCATGTGCCCGTTGGGACAGCGATGATTCGCCAGGCGGGAGTACATCAGCCGCAGGCTGTTCAGCAGCTCGGTACCCGTGCCGAAGGTGGAACGGATGCCGGGCACACCGGGCCGCTGGTGCAGGGCCAGGGCCGCCGGAACGTAGCGCACGTCGTCCACGTCGGCTTTGGCCGCCTGGGTCATGCGCCGGCGGGTATATGTAGAAAGTGATTCTAAATATCGTCTGGATCCCTCGGCGTACAGCACGCCTAAGGCCAGGGAGGATTTCCCGGAACCGGACACGCCGGCAATGCCGGTGATACATCCCAAAGGCACATCCACATCGATGTTTTTTAAGTTGTGCACCCGAGCTCCCCGGATCTCAATGCGTTTTGGTGATTCTGATTTCATGTCGTTCATTTTATAATTCTCTTCTAATTTTCTGTCTAATTACCCGTCTAGTCCTCGCGCCGCAGTTTCAAAACGGCTCTTTATTAATATCCATATGTTACTCTCTTCCCTTCAGACAGTCAATGAAACTGCAGTGCATGCTTCGCGTGCGAGCATGCACGTATTCTCTGGCCTTATCGATCGGATGGGGGGAGCCTGGATCCCCCATCCGATCCGCGCGATGCGTACATCTCGCGCTATTGCGCTCGATGTACGTTGGCCTTCGAATACTTCGCATGCAAGCATGCATGTATTCTCCGGCCTTATCGCGCAAAAACAGATCACCAGATCGGACAGGCAGGCAACGCTGTCCATCCGATCTGGTGATCTGTTTTCCCTCGACTCCTGCGGCCGGACACCCGGCCCCAGTCACCTTTTTTCTTTTCTGTCCGCTTACGGCATATCCATCCGCACGATCAGCATTTTCATGACTCTGTCTGCAACTTTTGCCAGAAAGCGGTGAATCCCCCGCACGCCGGGAGCCTTCATATCGTAATAGCCCAGCATGTATCCCCGGACGGAAACCCGGATCCTGTCCGACCAGGCGGAAAACTCCTGCACCGGGGCTTCCGAGTAAAACCAGTTGCCCAGATCTTCCATTCCGTGCTCTCTTAACACGCTTTTCATCATCAGTTTGTATCCCATCTGACCGACGCAGTCAAACAGAAGCCGGGCACCCGGATACCGATCAGCGACACCTAAAGCGATCTTTCTGACATCTTCTTTTTTCAGATAGTAAAACACACCGGCGGCATAAAACACCGCGCCCTCCGGGGCCTGTACCTGGTCCATCCAGGAAAGATCTGTCAGATCCACGGCCAGGTTGACTTCCCTGGGATCCTTTGGCACCAGCTCCTGTCGAGCCGCGATGACATCCGGGAAATCCAGGTTGTATATGGTGGTGTTTTCGTTTCCGCACCGGCGGGGATCAAAATCCAGTCCGCAGCCCATGCAGACAATCGCCGCCCGGGGATGGGTTTTCAGATAGTCCGAAATCTCCCACATCATATCCATCTGACGCATGGCACCCTCCAGGGCGCCGAACTGGTAAAGAGCATTTTCATACTTCTTATCCAGCGAGGAGAAATCATAGTCCAACCGGCTGCTGATTTCGGAGGCCATGGGATCGGAATAAAGGGCCGGGAATTTATCGGAACATTTTTTGCGGGCATAAAGCGGAATGATCAGGGTCTCCTGAACGGAGCCGTGCTGAATATGGATTTTTTCATTCATGGTGATGATTCTTCCTCTCTGGTTTCTGCATTCACTTATTAGTTATGCCTAACATATACCCGTAAAGAATACCTGCAGTCCGCTGTTCTGTCAAGTTCCCGGACTGCAGGCTGTGATATTCTGATTCCATCGCCAAAGGACTGACTCCACGCCGCGCCTGCATGGCGGCGGATGCGAACCCTCGTAATCTGCGGTTTTCACGTTATTTCACGTTATTCCGCGTTATTCCTCGTCTGCTTCATCCCACAGCGGATCCATCCCGGCCTCCGTGCGGATCCGGTTGATGTGATCCCGGATGGTTTTCTCATATCCGTTTTCGGAAGGCACATAGAAATGCTCTTTGGCCACGGCGTCCGGCAGATACTGCTGGGTGGAAAAATGGTTAGGGAAATCGTGGGCGTATTCGTATCCGATGCCCCGGCCAAGCTTTGCGGATCCGCCGTAATGGGCGTCCTGCAGATAGGAGGGAATCGGCGCAGCGCCGGTGCGCTTCACCGCCTCAGACGCCGCAAAAATGGCGTTGACCGCTGCGTTGCTTTTCGGCGCGCAGGCCACGTAAGCCGCTGCCTGGGACAGGATGATCTGGCTTTCCGGCAGGCCGATGCGCTCCACTTCCGCCGCTGCGGACGCGGCCACCACCATGGCCATGGGATCCGCATTTCCCACATCTTCCGACGCGCAGATCATAATGCGGCGGGCGATGAACTTGATGTCCTCGCCGGCGTCCAGCATCCGGGCCAGATAGTAAACGGCCGCATCGGGATCCGATCCCCGCATGCTTTTGATAAACGCAGAGATCGTGTCGTAGTGATTGTCGCCGCCCTTGTCATAGCGCAGCACCTTGCGCTGGATGCACTCCTGGGCCACGTCTAAGGTCAGGTGGATCTTGCCGTCCTCTGCGGGAGGCGTCGTCAGCACGCCCAGTTCCACGGCGGTCAGAGCCGCTCTTGCGTCGCCTCCGGCCACGTCGGCCAGGAAGTCCAGGGCATCCTCCTCGATCACGGCGTGATATGCTCCCATGCCCCGTTCCACGTCGTTGACCGCCCGCAGAATCAGCGTGCGGATATCCTCTGTGGACAGGGGATGCAGTTCGAAGATGATGGATCGGGACAGCAGAGCGCCGTTCACCTCGAAGTAGGGATTTTCCGTGGTTGCGCCGATCAGAACAATGGTGCCGTCCTCCACAAAGGGCAAAAGGTAATCCTGCTGTCCCTTGTTGAAACGGTGAATCTCGTCGATGAACAGAATGGTTTTCTTCCCGTACATGCCGGCGATCTTTTTCGCCGTATCCACCACCTCTTCCATGTCCTTTTTCCCGGCGGAAGTGGCGTTGATCTGGCGAAATTCGCCCTTGGTGGTATTGGCAATCACCTTCGCTAAGGTGGTCTTTCCGGTGCCCGGCGGGCCGTAAAAAATGATGGATGAAAGCTTGTCCGCCTGAATCGCCCGGTACAGCAGCTTATCCTTGCCGATGATGTGCTGCTGGCCCACCACCTCGTCTAAGGTGCGGGGCCGAAGGCGGGACGCAAGCGGCGTCTCCTTCTTTTGATTCTGTTCTCTGGCGTAATCAAATAAATCCATGGTTTTCTCCTGATGAGTCAAAAGTGACAGGCACTTTTGTCTCCCCTTTTGCTGTCACCCGCTGCAATCCGGCTCATTTTCCTTATGCGCTGCACGTTGTATCGTGTTTCTCCCCACACCCGTAATCCGCTGAATCTGCCTCACTGAAAGGCCCTTTTCCTGCAGTCGGAGGATTGCGAGATTCCGTTCCTTCAAAGGCATTTTCTCCACTTCTCTGCCCGATTTGATCTGCAGAGTCGTACATGCAACACGTTCTGCCCATTCGTCATCTTTCACGAAATCATACATCTCGTTTTCTGCCGGATCTGGCTGATCCAAAAATACATCCAGGTATTTGTGATTGCAGCGCAGCCGCAGCAGGTTTTCCCTGTCCATATACAGGGAACATTCGGTTTTTTCCTGAAAACTGCTCCATGGATACGTTTTTGCACTACTGATTCCAGCCTTTACAGGATTATGAAGGATATAACGAACTACCGTACAATACTGCGTGTCTGTGAGAATCGGTACGGAGCGATATCTGTCCTGGAACAGATGTCCGTTGCGATCGTGTTTTTGATTGAAGTAAACAGCATATATCCCCATCAGTTTGCGCATATAATGCGGCAAACTGCCGTTCTTATCATGAACCAGCAGATGGAAATGATTACTCATCAAACAGTACGCACCAAGCAGGATCCCATCCTGCAGAGCATATTCTGTCATCAAATGATGAAAGAAGCGGTAATCTTCCTGCGTCTCAAATATAATCTGCTGTCCAACGCCGCGAGCAATGACATGGTAACAGTTTGTTTCACAGTTTTTTCTTGCCTGTCTAGCCATCGTTTCCTCCTCTGTACGATATGCAACCTTATAAGAATCGGATTAGAGTGCTCATGCCGCATATTATAGCACAGAATAAGGAACGTGTGTTCGCCCATTTTGTTCCATCAACGAGACAAAAGTGCCTGTCACTTTTGTCTCATCTCCATAAAACATCCGCATCTGCGATTCCGCTGCCACGGGCGAGAATTCCTGACGGCCCACGGTATGTCACGGGTTTACCGCAAGAATCTGTAAGGATTCCGCCAGCTTCCTCAAGTATGCAGGCGCCGGCGGCAAAGTCCCACAGACAAAGTCTCGGTTCGTAAAACAATCCGATCCTTCCTGAGGCAACCATACATAGATCATATGCAGCGCTGCCGCTTCGCCGAATATCGATACTGTGATCAATATAATATCTCCAGGCTTCCTGCACTGCCTTACGGCAGTCAGGATAGTATGGCGCTGTTCCAAGCGAAACCAGACAATCTGAGAGGGATGCATCTGTCACATGAATAGGCCTCCCGTTTTCGAATGCGCCTCTCCCCTTTTGTGCA
Organism: Shuttleworthella sp.; assembly: GCA_045544375.1. Lineage (GTDB taxonomy): Bacteria > Bacillota > Clostridia > Lachnospirales > Lachnospiraceae > Shuttleworthia. The sequence continues at coordinate 27,080 of JAZPYY010000061.1, read as the reverse complement.
CAGAACATCTGATCGGACATGGGGCAATAGACAACACCGATTTCCGGATCCCCATCTTTAAACAGGCCAACCGACACGACACTTGGAAAGTATCCCTTCATGAAATTAGAAGTTCCGTCTATGGGATCAATGACAAAGGTCCATCCCGAAGCATCCTCCTCCAAAAAGGCGTCCAGGTCGTTTTCTTCGCCGATAAAATGAGCTTCCGGCAGGATAACCGCTAAAGACCGCATCAGTTCTGCCTGCACCTTCTGATCGTACAACGTTACGAAATTTGCATGTCCGCTCTTCGCAAGAAGCGCGTCAATTACCGTATTTTCACTGTTGCTCTCTCTTGCTTCAAGCAAAATCCTGCCCGTTCTGCGCACAACGTCACATATTTTATCCAGCACGTTTTCCATAATGATCTCCCATATATAAAGTCACAGACGGCGTTCTAAAAGCATACATCCTTCAAAGCCGGATCGTCCCCCCTACCATCGCGCTTAGGTCACAAAAAGGTTTTTTCACAGTTTTCACCATCAAAGGACAGAGATGATGAAAAATGAGTCAAAGGCAGCTCCCCTGACTCATTCCTCTAATTGTACCTTTTGCTAATGTTTCTGAGGCTCATCGGCGCTTTGATGAGTCAAAAGTGCCTGTCACTTTTGACTCATTTTACCTCCAGATACGCCTTCAGCCCATACCGGTCAGCGTAGGGCACGGCGTCTTCCATGCCGGTGGTCGCGAGGATCACCCGCACCAGACGGCGGCAGCATTCCCGGGCCACGTCTTCCGGCAGGTCGCCGTTTTCCAGGGCCGCCCGGATGTCCGCCACGTCGATGTCACTGCCGGGCATGATCAGGTCGTTTCCGGCTAAGGCTGCCTTGTGGGGCGTGCTTCCGCCGGTGGAGGTGGTGGTCCAGTCGGTCATGATGATACCGTCAAAGCCCCATTCCTTTCGGGCCGCCACGGTGCACAGGTCATAGCTGTTGGCCGTGTGCACGCCGTTGATCAGGTTGTAGGAGGTCATGATGCACATGGGCTGGGAGGTGCGGATGGCGATTTCGAAGCCCCGCAGGTAGATCTCCCGGAGGGCCCGTTCGCTCATGACGCTGTCCGCGCCGGTGCGGTTGTCTTCCTGATTGTTGGCCGCATAGTGCTTGATGGTGGTGCCCACGCCGGGAACACTCTGCACACCCCGGGTGATGGCGGCTGCCATGATACCGGCGATCAGGGGATCCTCGGAATAGTACTCAAAGTTGCGGCCGCACAGAGGATTGCGGTGGATGTTCATGCCCGGCGCCAGCCACCAGGCCACGCCGAATTCATGCATTTCCTCCGCCACCAGACGTCCCACGTCCTCCAGCAGGGCGGGATCCCAGCTCTGGGCCAGCAGCGAACCCACCGGAATACCGGTGGCGTACATGTAATAGGTATCCGCATCCGGATGTTCCACCGGGATGGACAAAAGGCCGCCGGTTAAGGTGGACAGCATGCCGGTGCTGTAGATTTTTCCGCTGGCCCGATCCACGTCGTAGGAGCGCTGCAGGCGCAGGCCTGCCGGGCCGTCCGCCATGGAGATGGCTGGAACGTCATACTTGTCCTCTAAGATGCAGGTGGTCTCGCCGGCGGCTCCGGGCACGTAAATGCCGGTTTCCACCAGTTCGTTGTCCTTTAAGTTGTCCTGGCCCTTGGTGATTTCACCCATGAGCAGGGCGATGATTTCGTCCCTGGTAAGCGCGGCCGCGACGGCAGATGCCTTTTCGTCGATTTCCTTCTGACGATCCGTCATCGCCGGAGCCGGTCCGAAGGCCTGCTTGCGGGCTTCCGGCTCCCATTCCAGAGCCTTCATGCCCTGTTCGGCAGCCGCCTCCACCAGAGCAGCGTGCAGACGCTCGATCACCGCGTCCGGACGGACCATCTCGTTTAAATCCTGCTGCAGCGGAAGGATGTGACGCACCGGTTCCACCATCACGTCATCCTGTACGAACAGCATTCCTGCCAGGGCGGTATCCGCGGAGGAATCTCCCGCCAGGATGTAATAGGTGCCGCTTTCGATGATCCAGGCGCTTTCGGCTTCGTTGAAGGAAGCGAAGGTCTCCGCCGGGATGGTGACCGAAAGAGTCTGGCTTTCCCCGGGGACCAGCAGTTTTGTCTTGGCAAAGCCGATGAGGCGCTGGTACTCTTTTTTAAGACCGGCCTGGGGAAGGGCCGCGTAGATCTGCACCACCTGCTTGCCCGCGTACTCGGATCCGGTATTGGTCACCTTGGCACATACGGTCACCCCATGTCCGTCGGCTTCCGTCAGGGAAGCGTCCATGACAAAAGTGGTGTAGGAACGGCCGAAACCAAAGGGATAGGCCGGCGCCACGCCGAAGCTGTCAAAATAGCGGTAGCCCACGTAAATGCCTTCTTCGTACTTTTCGGTATCCACGTTGCCGTCGTTGTGGGAGAAGGTATCGGCACAGGGGATATCCTCATAGCGCACCGGCCAGGTGTTGGTCAGCTTGCCGGAGGGAGTCACCTTGCCGCACAGCACGTCCGCGATAGCCGCACCGGCTTCCATGCCGCCCTGTCCGGCGATGAGGATGGCATGCACCTGGGGAATGGCACGGATGGCCGCCAGATCCATCTGTCCGCCGGCGTTGATCACCACGGCGATGCGATCTGTCCAGCCTGCCAGCAGGGCCAGGTTTTCTTTTTCTTCATCACTTAAGTAGTAGTCCCCGGCTTCCGTTTTCCGATCCATGCCTTCGCCGGAGGTACGGCTGATGACATAGATGACCACGTCCGCTGCCCGGACTTCCTCCTCCACGAAGGGAACGTAGTCCGATGGAGACGCGGAAGGCGGAATGATTAAAGACATAAAGCCCATGTCGCTGCTGGGCTGCACGGAAGCGGCATCCACGTCGCCCTCTGCCTCGGATTCTGCAGATGCTTCCGCTGCCGTTTCCGTTTTTGCTTCTGCGGACGTTTCCGTCTCTTCTGCAGGTGCCTTCTGATCCGCATCTGCTGCAGGCGCCTGAGCCATCAGGGCCGCGATCTTCTGCATGGTGGCTGCGCCCCAGGCCTTCAGATCCGCGTCATACTTTCCGGAGGCTTCCAGGGCCGCTGCGCCGTTGGTCATTTCCACGCCGTTGGCCGCCAGGCCTTCCGGAATGCTCACCACTTCTCTGACGTTGACGTCGCCGGAACCGGTTCCGCCCTTGATGATATGGGCCACGCCGCTGCCGTACACGGCGGCTTTCTGGCCGTTGCGGATGGGGAGCAGGCCGTCATTTTCCAGCAGCACAATGCCTTCCGCCGCCGCTGCCCGGGCAATGGCCCGGTTTTTCGTTTCCCGCGGCTGCACATCCGGTGTAAGCAGGCCGCTGTATGTTCGGATTCTACGCTTCATTTCCTCTCTCCAGGAGACAAAAGTGACAGGCACTTTTGTCTCCCTATTCTTTTTCGGTTTTCAGAGATAATGCCCATGATGACAAAAGTGCCTGTCTCCTCCGTCATCATGATGAGACAAAAGTGCCTGTCACTTTTGTCTCCCTACTTCCGTTTTGCTTCGATCATGGCCAGAGCGCCGTACAGGATGGAGTCATCGCCCAGCGCCGCTGCCTTCAGATCTACGGTATTTCGGATGGAAGGCATGCAGTAGCGATCCACTTCCTTTAAGATTTTCTCCAGGAAGATGTCGCCGCAGGCTTCCATGACGCCGCCGCCGTAAACCACAATGTCCGGACTGATGGTGTTGATCATGTTGCCGGTGGCCACGGCCAGATAATGGCAGGCGCGATCTACGGCTTCTACGGTAACCGGATCGTTGGCCGCCAGAGCCTTCTTTAACATCTTGCTCTTAAAGACGCCGTCGGTGATGTTGTCCGTCAGCATGCATTCCCGACCCCGGGAAGCCTGGTTTAAGATGTAGGCAGACATGCCCTTTTTGCTGGAGAAGGCTTCCAGACAGCCCCGCTGTCCGCAGCCGCACAGGGGGCCTTCGGGATCTAACACCATGTGGCCGTACTCTGCGCCCTTGAACTTATTGCCCGTAAACAGCTTGCCGTTTAAGATCAGGCCGCCGCCCATGCCGGTGCCCACAAAGAAGCCCACCACGTTTTTGTAGCCCCGGGCTGCGCCGTGCTTGTATTCCCCCAGCACGCCCACGTTTACGTCGTTTCCGATGTAGAAGGGAACGCCGAAACGCTTCTCGATGGGAGTCTTGATATCATAATCCCGCCAGGGCAGATTCGGCGAGAATAAGACGATACCGTCGTCCTGGTCGATGACGCCGGGAGCACCGGCAGCAATGGCGTGGATCTGCTCTTTTTTGATGCCGCTTTCCTTGATCATCTCATCCACCACGGAGATGATAACCTGCTCCACGTTTTCGGTGTTGTCGCCGCCCTCTTTTGTCTTTTTCTTCAGGCGGTAGACGATCTTTTTCTTTTCGTCGAAAATCGCGCCTAAGACCTTCGTTCCCCCGATGTCCAGGCAAATGTTGTAGCTGTGTGCTGCTGTTTTCCGTGGTGCCATATCTTCCTCCTTTTTCATGCAATGTGCGCAGAACGACTTGCCGTCCCTGAACCCCCGAAAGCCGGCAGCTTCATATAAAAAACCCCCTGCGCCGGCGTTTCAATCTTATTTTTAATCATACCAGTTTTTCCAAGAGGTATAAAGATCAAAATGAAGACGGAAGGACCTTTACACCAAACAATGCCCGGCAACTCACGAACACAAGCGTTCGCTCGTTGTCACGGCATTCGCCGTATGCGTCCTCGTCTATTCGCAATGAGCCATGCTTGACAGACTCGCGAACGTTCCGTTCGCTCGTTGTCACGGCATTCGCCGTATGCGTCCTCAAAGAACTGCTCCTGCGGGCACACTCGCATCGCAGTTCTTTTTCGTCCGCGCATGGCTCATTGCTCAACAAAAAAATGAAAGCAGCCGTTTTATGGCCGCTTTCATTGTATCGAATTTAGAATGATATTACAACACATGCCGTCCGGCCAAAAGGGCTTCGGTCCGGCCGTCCGGCAGCACCACGGCTGCCTTTACGTTCGCCGGAATCACAAAGGTGTACACCGGTTTTCCGTCTTCATATTTCCAGCTGCTTTCGATGCGGCCTGCCGGTGAATCGTAGGACGCGACGGCTTCCGCCAGCAGCGGATTGGGCTGGGGCGCGATGCAAACGTCCGCATTTCCGCCGGTCATGGACACATGAATGCCGCAGATACCGGAAATCAGCCATCCGGCGATGCTTCCGTAGGAATAGTGATTCAAAGAATCATGCACCGTGCCGTCTTCCCGTACTCCGTCCCAGGTCTCCCAGATGGTGGTGGCGCCTTTTTTCACCTCATACAGCCAGCTGGGACAGGTATCCTGCAGCAGCAGACGGTAAGCGGTTTCCACGTAGCCGTTGTCCGCCAGCACCGGGCACAGATGGGGCGTGGAAAGGAAGCCCGTATTCAGATGGTCATTCTGGTTTTTCACCGCTTCATTTAACCCGGCTGCCACGGCCGCCTGATCTTCCGGATTCACCAGACCAAAGGCCAGAGGACGCACATAATCGGCTTCCCGCTCAGAGGTGATCATGCCGTTGTCGGTGGTGATGCGGCGCAGGGCGATGCGGGCCTTTTCCGCCGTGTCGGCATAGCGGGCCGCATCCTCATCCTTTCCAAGGACTGCGGCGATCTCGGACAGCAGCCGTCCGCTGTAGGCAAAGTACGCCGTTGCCACCGGGTAGTTGGACTGCATCATGGCCATCTGGGAATTGGTTCCCGGCTCCAGCCATTCGCCGTAATCGATGCCGGCGGTTACGGTATACTCCCGGTAGGGATCGTTTTCATCCATGGTCACCCGGGGATCGTCCTGTTTTGCCCGGCCGGTGAGATACTCGTACCAGCCCTGCATCAGGCCGTAGTTTTCTTCCAGAATCCGGCGGTCACCGGTGCGCTTCCAGATGGCATAGGGGATCAGGATCACCGCATCACCCCAGCCGGTGGATCCCGCCAGCATCTGAGAGAAATAACTGGGATTGTTGTTGCGGGGTGCGATGTTCATCACCTTGCCGTCCGGCTGCTGCTGCAGACGAACTTCCCCCAGCCATTTCCGATATACGGTGGCGCTGTCCATCAAGGTCAGGCCGGTTTCCACAAAGATGCCCGCGTCTCCTGTCCAGCCGGCGCGCTCCCGGGTGGGACAGTCGGTGGGGATATCGCAGAAGTTGCCCTTCATGCTCCAGACGGCGTTGGCAAACAGCTGATTCACATCCGGGTTGCTGCAGGTAAAGGACGCGGTTTCTTCCATGTCGGAATATACGGCGATGGCGGTAAACTGTGCGTTTGCCGCTGCCAGATCCAGGTCCGTCTCCACCAGTGCATAACGGAAGCCCCAGATGGAGAAGGTGGTCTTGTAGTGGTTTTCACCCTCCCGGCAGATGTAGGTCACCTTCTGGTCCACGCCGCCCTCTTTGTGGCGGTTGCGATCCTGGAAATTCTCCTGGGTAAAGTTGCCGTTCTCATCTAAGGTCTCGCCGTGCCACAGGGTGATCACATCCCCTTCATGGGCCTGCAGCGTAAATTCTACGTATCCTGCCAGGTTCTGACCGAAGTCTGCGACGGTTTTTCCATCGGGGGTTCTGATCAGGGTTCCTGCGAAGCGTTCCTTTTCCCGGATGGGCACTTCGTTGGTGCACACCAGGGGCTTTTTGGCATCTTCCATCACGCAGACGGAATACCAGGTTTTCCGGGCACTTTCGCCCTGCTCACAGGGGAAGGCGATCCGGGCATCAAAGGTTTCGCCCATCATCAGATCGTTGGTGCGGATGGGTCCGTCCTGGCAGGCTTCCCAGGTGCCGTCCGTGGCGCAGAGCACCTCCCCGGCAGCTGCCACCTGGGCAAACAGGGCGATGTCTTCTCCGTACAGGTTGCGCTCGCCGTCCGTTCCGGAACAGCCGCGATACCAGCCGTCGCCCACCTGAACCAGGAGTTCATTCTCCCCTTCCTTAAGCAGACCGCTGATGTCGTAGGTCTGGTAGGGCATGTGAATATCATAGTTTCCGGTTCCGGGAGCCAGGACAAAATCGCCTACACGGCTGCCGTTCAGCCAGGCCTCATACAGGCCGTGGGCCGTGATATAAAGGCGGGCGGATTCTGCCTGACCGGCAGTTACGGCAAAGGTCTTCCGCAGCCAGGAAGCCGGACGGTGGGGGCCGTAATCCGGTTTATCCGTGGAAGGCATCAAAGAAGCCGCCCCGTTGGGAAGATCCTTGGGCAGGGACGCTTTTACATCCTCCGGAAGATTTGCAGCCATAGCCGCCAGGGCATTTGCTGTCTCCGCAGTTTCCTCTTCCGGCCCTTCCGTCACATTCTCTGCTTCCTCGGCAAAAACCGATGCCCCGTCCGCCGTGTGCTCCGGATCAATCCAGGCAGCTTTCCAGTCTGCTGCATCCAGCAGGCCCATTTCAAACCAGGCGGGTTCGCTCCAGGGACCCACAGCGCCGTTTTCATCCGTCAGGCGCACGCACCAGGTAACGCGTTGGCCGGAGTGCAGAGGCGCGGACAGAACCGCCGCCATTTCCGATGTTTCCGCGGTCAGATGGGCGATTTCGGCTCCATCGCTTTTTGCCACAAGCTCATAAGCGGTCTGGGCCAGACCGTCTTCGCAGCGCCAGGTCAGGCGGGGGTTTTGCAGGTCGATGCCCAGCGGGTTAAAGAGATGCTCCGTACGAAGATTGACAGCGATCATAACGCCTCCTTTTCAAGTGATGGGATTGTGTGGGTCTGCTTATGCAAGAATTATCTGATGTAATAGAAAGGTTTCTGCGCAGGGGCATTTCATGGAATGCCGTTCTATATAAAAACCTTCATGCTTATATAACCACGCCAGCGGAAACCATGGGATCAAATATTCAGTATTGCAGTCACATTTTCACGTTCTGGCAAAAAATCGGTCTGCCCCTCCTGCGATATGGCCTAAAGTGCGGAAGCAAGCCGGAAATGGACTGCCGCAAGTCGGAGATTCGAAACCCGATGAAACATCTTTAAATCCAGGGGGTCTCCCACTGATATTTCTCCATCACAACGCAGCCGTTTTCGTCGAATTCCACGCCGTCTTCCATAAGCAGCCGCACCTGCTCATTCTCTCCGCCAAAGGCAAAGGCCGACGACACTCTTCCTTCTTTGGTCACCACCCGGTAGCAGGGAATGTGTTCCGGGTCAGGATTGACGTGCAGGGCGTAGCCCACCACCCGGGCCCAGCGGCGGTTGCCCGCCAGGGCCGCAATCTGGCCGTAGGTGGCCACCCGCCCCCGAGGTATCTGTTTTACGGCTTCGTATATTTTTTCAAAGGTGTTTCCCATGTCTTTTCACCCAAAAACATCAGGCCCGCGGATCTGCTCCGCGGGCCTTTAAAAACCTGCCTTGTCCGGCCAGGATGCTCCATTTTTTCCGGTCCGCTTACTGCATCTGCAGCGAATCCTTCGTGTACTGCATCAGTTCCAGACGGTTTCCGTCCGGATCCACCAGCCAGAACTGGTAGGCGCCGTCGCCGCCTAAGCGGATTTCCGTATCCGGAATCAGGCCGTTGTTCTTGACCGCATCCCAGGCGGCGTGAATGTCTTCCACCTCGATGCAGATATGCTGGTAACCCAGCGCATCGGAAAGATCCAGATCTTCCTTTTTGTCATCCCCCATGACATAGAACAGTTCGATGAACTGGTGGGGCGCTACTTCGATATAGTCGATCCAGGGCTGATCCGCATGCATCTTCATGCCCATGAGCATCTGAGGGTTCGCATTGGGATCCCGCTCCATCGCTGCCGCAAGATCGCCCAGCGTCAGACGGTCCACATGCTTAAATCCTAAACCGGTGGTGTAGTAGTTCAGCATGTTAAGGCCTTCTTTGACCTGGAAGGCGACCTGCGTGATGTGGCTGACTTTCGCAAGCACGTTCCGGCCCGGCTCTTCGGGAAGATCCACCCGCGGGTTCTTTGAATATTCGGTAAACTGCACCTCGTTTCCGTCCGGATCATATACCTTGATCTCCCGGGAACCGTCGATGGTGGGATGAATATCCTCCGCCAGTTCGACGCCGGCAGCGACCAGGATTTCACGCATGGCTTCGATGGATTCCACCTCGAAATTCATCTTGGTGTAACCGTAGTTGGCCCAGCGGTCTTCAATCACGCGCTCACGGCCGGGAACCGGGTAAAACAGTTCCACAAACTGTCCATCCGCCAGTTTAAAGTAGGTCAGCCAGTTGCTTTCAAGCATTTCCTTCGGCATCTGAAGAATCCGCTTTACATTGTCAGGCACGCCCTCCGGAAGGTTGTCCGGATCCATCTGGAAGATTTCCGGCGGCAGAATGGCGTTCCATTTTAAGGTGAAATGCTCTTTTAACCCCAGCACGTCCCGGTAGAAATGAATCATGGCTTCCGCGTTTTTCATATTAAACGAGGTGTGGGCTAAGTTCTTTGCGCCGACGGACTTCTGCGGAAGGGGCGCCGGACGTTCACAGGTAGACTTGATATCCGTAAATCCGCCTTCTTCTCCCTGATTTAAAATGCCGGTCAGAACGTCAAGCACATGGGCTGCCATCTCTTTGGAAGCGCGGGGTCTGCGGCCTTCGCGCACCGCCTCGGCCAGATCGGAGGGGCCGATGCCACGGGAGTTTTCGTGGTAGGGCGTAAACTGCCAGAGGATCAGCGGTTCCACCGGCTTGCGCGGATCGGTGCCATTGGGAAGGAACTTCACCACTCCGCCGAACTGATTGGGATCTGTCATGTAAAGCACACCCTTCGTGCCGTAGATCGCGAAGTAGGCTTCGTCCATGCCCAGGCTGTCCGAATCGATGTGCATCGTACCCGTGACGCCGTTCTCCAGCTGAATCACCGCGTTGACCTGGCTTTCGTTGGGCGTATCCATCATCTTTCCGAAATCCGGACTCATGGGAAAAATATTCCTATGCTGCGGATAGGGATGTCCGATGATGCCGCCCACCTTTTTCACCGGGCCCAGCAGACTGACCAGTGCAGTCATGTAGTACACGGCATAATCGTAAAGAATGCCGCCGCCCGGCTGACGCAGGAAGGAAAAGATGCTTAACAGGATGTCGTTATTGCGGGTAACAGACATGGCAAAGGAATGAATGTCCCCTAAGATGCCGTCGTCGATGGCTTTGCGGCCGGCCTGCAGAGCGCTGCCTAAGAAAGTATCCGGCGCGCTGCCTAAATACAGACCTTTATCATCCGCAATGGCCAGAAGCTCCGCCGCCTTTTCGGGGCTGTCGGTGATGGTCTTTTCCGTGTAGACATGCTTTCCGGCCAAAAGCGACTGTTTGATCAGATCGTAATGCGTCCATGCCGGCGTTAAAACCACCACCAGTTCAATCTGGGGATCCGCCAGCAGTTCCTCGTTGGAGGCATAGGCATGAATGCCAAACTGTTCCGCCCGTTTTTTTGCGGAATCGGCCCCCTTGCTGGCAATGCCCACCACTTCCAGGTTGTCAAAAACCGCCGTCATGTTTTTGAGATAAATCTCGCTGATGGCACCGGCACCGATCACGCCGACTTTCATTTTGTCACTTCCCATAACGCCTTTCTCCTTTCCTTTCCTTTTCTCTTCCGCGTCCGGGCTGACGCGCTTCTCATTGTATGATCAAAATTGTATCATTGATTCTTCTGCGGCGCAATGTACGATCACGGCATCCGGTCCCGGCAAACTCTCCGCATATAAAACAAGGACGGGCAGCCCAAAGGCCGCCCGTCCAGGGTGAAGCATTGCATTTTTGTCTCAATGATTCTTCGTCGCGAGAATCGCCATCCACTCTTTTCCGGGCAGATTCACCCGGTAGGCGCTCCGGCCCATAAATTCGCCATGCTCTTTCGTTCCCTTCGCATCCGTCGCCACGACGGTGCGGGTCATGTTCCAGGTGTCGATCACCTCGACGGTATAGGTTCCGTCCTCCGGCAGCGGCGCGTCATAGAAGCCGAAGCAGTTGTTGTCCAGATAGAACAGGTAGGCTTCCTCTCCCACATGACCGGCATAGTCGGATTCCTGATCCATATGACGGGTCAGCTCCGTGACATCCATGTTCATGATATTCTCAAGGAACGGCCGCATGCTGTCCGGCGCCATGGCAAGCATCTGCTCTTTTCCTTCGGGATTTCTAATGGCCTCGATCATGTTGCCGAGCCCCATCCCGAGGGGTTCGAGCGCACCAGGAAGACTCTCGGCGATCCCGCGCAGGAAGCGGATGCGGGCCGGGCTTTCGCCCACGAGTTTTCCGCCTCTCGCCCACCAGACCACTTCGTCCCCGCCGGGCAGGAAAGTCTCGCCGTGGGTGCAGTGTCCGCCGGTCGCCGTCACCTTCCAGAATCGGCGGGTCATTTCCGGTCCGGAGATACAGCCCCAGGTCTGTTCCAGATTGCCTTCGTAGCAGCACTCGTCAAAACAGACCGGCTTGCCGTATTTCTTCATCAGTTCCGGAACCATGTTCAGCGTGCGGCCCTGGACGGACGCATGTGTGATATGCTCTCTCCCGGCGTCATAGATCGGGAAGCAGTTGTGGTTGCCCATCAGGTGATGCACCGGGTCGTCCGCGGCGATCTTCTCTTCGAACGCATACCAGTCTTCCAGCTTCTTTGCGAAGCACAGATCGTACTCGTTGGCCAGGGACCACCAGACGTTCGGGAACGCGGAAAGGCGGCGGAGCAGATAGTCCAGATAGGTCAGGTTGTCCTCAAGGGGCATCATGGAGAATCCCCACCGGTCATAGGGATGGAACAGAATCAGATCCACTTCGATGCCCAGATCCTGCAGCTGCTTCATCCGGCCTTCAAAGGCATCCCAGAAATCAAAATCCGGATGATTCACGTCCCACTTCGGCGCGGTCTCCGGCGTCAGCTTCGAGCTCGGTCCGGCCACTTCCATCGTCTCCGGGCGGACGTAGGGACGGTCCGCATCCGGGAAAAACGCATAGTGGTCCGGGTCGTTGAAGTTGTAGATGTAATGCTTCGGGAACACGCACATCCGCACCTTGTTGAAGGGATTCGCCGCCAGCGTTGCGATGGTTTCGTCGACAAGCTCCTTCGACTGATGTGCCAGGGCGTACACCGTCGTACCGAAGCCGTGGAAATCCGTGCCGTCCGCATAGTACAGCGCCGTCCCCTTTGCGCGGACCGGACCGTGATGTCCTTCCGCGGCGGGCTCGACTTTCGTCGTCCCCTCGTCCGTGATCACACCCGTCACCTTCCAGGTGTAGGTGCCCGGCTGCTCCGGCAGAAAACGCAGTTTATAGGTGTCGTTTCCGGCATAGAAGCCTTTGACGTTCTTCGCGCCGTCCGGTCCGGTGACCTCGGCCTTCAGGTCCACATAGACATGGGAGCCCTCCGGGGCCGGTGCGTTCCAGCAAAGTTCCACGGTTTCGTACTGTCTTGCCATTGTCTTCTTTTTCCTTTCTATCTGTCTGTATCTGATCATCCTCTTGTTTTCATTTTCAGCAGGGAGGCGACAGCGTCTTTCCAGATCTGCCGTTTGCTCTGTACCTGATCTTATTTCAGCACCGAAAAGACAGCGTCTTTCCAGATCTGCCGTTTGTGCTGTACCTTCTCTTCTTCCATACCGGGGGTGTAATCCGTGTAATGCTGCTCGGCAAACAGTCTGTCCGCGTCATACACGCCGGTGCTGATTCCCGCAAGGAAGGCCGCACCCATAGCGGACAGTTCCTCATGAGCCGGCACGCGGATCCGGCATCCGGCCATATCAGCCTGGAACTGCATCAGCCAGGCGTTTTTCGTGGGACCGCCATCCACCCGAAGCTCGCTGGGAGCGATGCGCTCTAAGATGTCCGTGATCTGCATGGCGATGCTTTCGGTGGCCGCTTTGGCGATCTCCGCCCGGCCGGTGGTGCGGGACATGTTCATGAGCGCCGCTCTCGCATCCGGCGCCCACCAGGGGGCGGACAGGCCGGTGAAGGCGGGAACCAGTACCGCTTCATCCTCCGGATTGGCTTCGCGAATCAGAGGCTCCAGCTCCGATACGGAATCAATGAGGTGAACATCGTTTTTCAGCCAGCTGATCACCGCGCCGGTGTAGTTGATGTTGCCTTCCACACAATAGGCCGTCTGTCCAAATGCCCGGTAGGCAACGCAGGAGGACAGGCCTTCGATGCGGCGAAGTTCACTTCCCGTGTTGGACATGATGGAGGAGCCGGTTCCGTAGGTCGTTTTGGTCATGCCCGGTTTGTGGCAGCCGTGTCCGAACAGCGCCGCATGGGAATCGCCTAAGGCGGCGGCCACAGGTATCTTTTCGGCAAGGATGCCGTCAAAGTCCGTGGTGCCAAAATTCGAATCCGAATCTAATATTTCCGGAAGCATCCACTCCTGGATTCCAAAGGCGTCTAAGATCACCGGATCCCAGGACAGGGTTTCCAGATGCATCAGCTGGGTGCGGGAAGCGTTGCTGGCATCGGTGCCAAAGCAGGCGCCCTTGGTCATGCGGTAGATCAGATAGCTGTCCACCGTGCCCAGGTGCAGGCTTCCGCACATTGCAGCCGGATCTTTTCCCTGAGCCTCGAAATCCCGCAGCAGCCAGGCCATCTTGGCTGCCGGATAAAAGGGAGACAGGGTCAGTCCCGTGCGGTCGTAAATCTCCTGGGACATCGGTTCTTGTTCTGCCGCAATATCCGCCGCCCGGCCGCACTGCCAGACAATGGCGGGACAAAGGGGTGTGCCGTCGGCTCCCCAGGCCACCGTGGTTTCCCGCTGATTGGAGATGCCCACCGCAGCAATGCGGTTTTCCCCGTTTAAATCATAATCCGATACCAGTTCCCGCAGGGCGTCTAAAATGTTGTTCCAGACCTGCTGCATGTCGTGGGATACCCAGCCTTTGTCGTTTATGATCTGGTCATGGGCGCGGTCCACCCGGGCGGTAATGCTCCCCTCTTCGTCAAACAGCACCAGTTTGGTTCCCTGTGTGCTCTGGTCAATGCCAAGAACGTAGTTCACGTTTTCCCCTCCTGTGAAACCACAGCAACCGCGCCGCTTTCTAAAGTTCGCGACGCGGTTGATAAAGTCGTCAAAAGTTACGCCATCGCTTCCTTTACGCGGCGGGCGATGCCTTTGGCATCCATTCCGTAATGAGCGAAGATCTCGGTGTTTTCACCGGCGATGAGATGTCCGTCCGGAAGCGCAATCTGAAGCATCTTTTTCGGTTCGTTCTCGCACAGGGCCTGGGCGCACAGGCTGCCTAAGCCGCCGTGGGGCGCGTGCTCTTCGATGGACACCACCAGTTTTACGTCCCTGGCTTCCTTAAGAAGGCCTTTGGTGTCAAAAGGCTTTAAGCAGTACATGTCCAGAACGCCGGCGGAGATACCTTCCTTTTCCAGCAGTTTTGCCGCTGCCACGGCGTTGGGCACCATGTCGCCGCAGGCCACCAGCAGCACATCGGTACCATGCTGCACCCGGACGGCTTCGTCTAATTCGAATGCCTTTCCGGTTTCGGTGCCAAAGCTTTCATCGTACACATCCGGTGTTGCAGAACGGCTGACGCGCACGTAGGCCGGCTTGTCATCTTCCACCAATGCTTCCATCAGCGCACGGGTCTCGTACTGATCGCTGGGCAGATACACCCGCATATCCGGAAGCGCCGCCATGGCTGCGATGTCCTGGCAGCTGTGGTGCGTCATGCCCAGGGCGCCGTAGCTTACGCCGCCGCTGATGCCGATAAGTTTCACGTTGGATCCGGTGTAGGCCACATCCACCTTCGCCTGCTCGTAGCTGCGGGTGGAAAGGAAGCAGGCGGGAGAAGCCGCATAGGCTTTCTTTCCGCAGGCCGCCATGCCGGCTGCCACCGAGACTAAGTTCTGCTCGGCGATGCCCATTTCCACGAACTGGGCCGGATACTCTTTTGCAAAGGGTGCCAGAGAAGCGGATCCCCGGGAATCGGAGCAAAGAACCGTAATATCGCGGTCATCTTTTGCCTTTTCCATCAGCACTTCGCAGATCACCTGACGATTTGACTTTCCCATGATTTACTCCTCCTCCGCTAAAGCGGCATCCAGTTCCGCAAGGGCCTGGTGGTACTGTTCTTCATTCATCACACCGTGATGCCATCCGGCCACATCCTCCATATAGGAGATGTCCTTACCCTTTACGGTATGGGCGATCACGGCGGTAGGCTTGCCCTTAAAACGCTTTGCTTCTTCGTAGGCAAAAGTCAGAGCTTCCACATCGTTGCCGTCGCTGACTTCGATCACGTTCCAGCCGAAACTTTCAAACTTCTCCCGCATGTCCGCGGAATTCATCACGTCTTTGGTGTGACCGGAAATCTGCAGGCCGTTTAAATCCACGGTGGCGCACAGGTTGTCCAGATGATAGTGACCGGCGGCCATCATAGCTTCGTAATTGGAACCTTCTGCCATTTCGCCATCGCCGCAGACCACGTAGACACGGTAATCCTTATCGTCCGCCTTGCCGGCTAACGCCATGCCCACGCCCACGGGAAGGCCATGTCCTAAGGATCCGCCGTTGACTTCGATGCCCGGCACGTCCGTATTGGGATGGCCGATGTAGCGGGAACCGAACTGGGAGAAGGTCTCGATCAGCTCCTGCTTGTCAAAGTAGCCCTTGTCCCCCAGCACCACGTACAGCGCGTCGGCGCAGTGGCCTTTGCTTAAGATGAAGCGGTCGCGGTTGGGGTCGTCTTTTTTCTCTGCGGAGACGTTCATGATCCGGTCGTACAGCACGGTGAGAATCTCCATGACGCTCATGTCGCCGCCCACATGGCCGGCAGAGGAACGCCACATCATCTCGATCACGTCCTTTTTACGGGACAGGGAAAGTTTTCTTAACTCGTTCATTGCCTGATTCCTCCATAAACCAACATCAGATGGCGCCGTGAATCGTATCGATCACTTCCTGCTCGATGTCGTCGTACAGATCCGGCTTCACGCCGATGTACTTGCAGGCCTCGTACAGCACCGGAACCACATCCTGGTGAATGCCCACGCAGTGATGGATGTAGGGGCCTTCCACGATCTTCGCTTCCAGGCGCTTCCAGTTTTCCACTTCCACCCAGACGTAGGTACCCTTGGTGAAGGGGCCCTCAACACCCTTGGCGTGGCCTAACAGCAGGCTGTACTCGCCGTTGTCGCCATCGAAACGGCACAGAGTCATGTTGCCGTGCTTCGCTTCCGCTTCCACCGCACCCGGATGATCGAAAGCCAGCGGATAGGCGATGGAGGGCTTCTGGGCTAAGCAGGACAGCGGCCAGGGACCGCAGTGCTGCAGCAGCTCGGCGTTGTCGTTAAAGGGATGGCGCACGGTCCAGTCCGCAAAGAAGGTGCGGGTTTCGCCCATGCCGGCTGCTTCCGCCATCAGCGCGGTCACAGCGCCGTGGATGTCGGTCTCACAGACCACGGGGAAACCTTCCTCGTTCAGCAGAGAGTTGGCCGCGCAGGGCATGATGCCGATCTCGGTCTGCAGCGCGTTCCAGCACTGGATGGCGCCGGCGGTGCAGCCATATTTGTCAGCCAGACGGCGGATGGCCACCTTTAAGGCCGCCACGGTTTCCAGCTGCTCGTCGCTGACCTTGATGTCGAAGTTCTCACGGCAGTAAGCCACCACCTTGGCAACCTCGGTACCCTCGGCCTTGGCAGCCTTCAGCTCTTCCGTTACTTCGGAAAGGGGCACGGGCGCCAGCTGGATGTTGAACTTCTCTAAGAGTTCGCCTTCGTTGCACATGGTGGACCAGAAGTCGAAGGGACGGGGACCCATCTGCAGGATGCGGATGCCCCGGAAGGTCTTGACCACGTTGCACACCGCCATGAAGCGGCGGATGCCGGCTTCGAATTCCGGATCCTCTAAGTTGCAGTTGGTCAGATAGGTGAAGGGAACACCGAAACGGCGCAGCACCTTACCGGTGGCGAACAGGCCGCACTGGCTGTCGCGAAGACGGATGCCGTTTTCATCCGGGCACTCATCCCGGGGGCCCCATAACAGCACCGGCAGATTCATGCGCTTCGCCAGACGGGCAACTTCATATTCCGTACCGAAGTTGGTGTGGGGGAAGAACAGGCCGTCCACACCGGCCGCACGGAATTTTTCCGCAATCTTCAGTTCATCCTGCTCATTGTGAAGAAGGCCGTCGGCGGAAATGTCGTCGATGTCCACGTACTCAACGCCCATCTCCGTGAGTTTCCTGCGGGTCAGGTTCGCAAACTCCACCGCAGCCGGTGCGGAGAAGATGCTTCTGCGAGTCGGTGCTAAACCTAAAACGATGCGATCTTTAGCCATTTTAATATCCCCCTGTATCCTTTCTTATGATCTGTGATCTCCTGTAATGATCCGGTTTGATCAGATGATTTCTGAACTGGCTTAACTATAAAATGGAATCAACTAAAGAAAAAGACGAGATTCAGTTGTTTTTCATAAAATCGCTACTAAATTTACTAAATTTATGTTACTCTAGAGAGGTCAGAAAGGAGTTTTCTATGACCATCACCGCAAAAGATCTGGCTGAGCACCTTAAGCTGTCCCCGGCCGCCGTTTCCATCGCCTTAAACGGTAAGCCCGGTGTCAGTGCCGCTACGCGCAAAAAAGTGCTTGCCGCGGCCAGGGAGCTGGGCTATGATTTTTCTCGCATCGAGGAAAAGAATGCCTCCGCCCACCGCCGGGGCGGCTGGAAGGACGCGGACAGCCAAACCCTTTCCGGCACAATTTATCTGGTGGTTTACCGCCGCAGCGGAGCCGTGGTTACGGATACACCCTTTTTCTCCCAGCTTTCCGAGGGCATCAACGCCGCCTGCCGCCGGCACGGGCTGTATCTAAATGTGTACTATGCCTATGAAGGCGAGGATCTGGATTCCCGGCTGGCGGACTGGAAACGTGCCGGCTGCCTGGGACTTTTGCTTTTGGGGACAGAGATGCAGGAATCCTCCTTCCGCCCCTTTGCGGAAAACCGTCTGCCAGTGGTGCTTTTAGATAACGACCTGGAAAACCTATCCATAGACAGCGTGCAGATCAACAACCTGCAGGGTGCATATGTTGCGACCAAATATCTGATTTCCCGTCGTCATACCCAGCCCGGCTATCTGAAATCTTCCTTTGACATCCACAACTTCCGGGAGCGCGCCGACGGCTTCTACCGCGCACTGCGGGAAGCGGGCATGTCCACCTCCCGATCTGTGGTACATCGGCTGACGCCTTCCATCGAAGGTGCCTATACGGACATGAAGGAGCTGATTGAAAACGGGGACGATCTGGCCGGATGCTACTTTGCGGACAACGATCTCATCGCCGCCGGCGCCGTGCGGGCCTTTAAGGACGCCGGTTACCGGATTCCGGATGATATCGCCGTCATCGGGTTTGACAACATGCCGGTGGCGTCCTACTTAGAACCGCCGCTGGCAACCATCCATGTGCCCAAGCAGTACATGGGCGAAGCAGCCGTGCACCGACTGGTGCAGGTCATAGAAGAAATCAGAGAGAAGAATCACGTGCCCATGAAAATGGAAATCGGCACAAAACTCATAAAAAGGAAGAGTGTATGAGTCAAAAGTGACAGGCACTTTTGACTCACAGGCACTTTTGTCACCCCGAGGAGGAAAAACATCATGTCCATGCCTGAAATCTACGGAACCCTAGGCCCGGCCTGTGCCGACGAGGAAACATTGAAGGAAATGCTTCTGGCCGGTATGACCGGCATGCGTTTAAATATGTCCCACACCAGTCTGGCGGAAAGCGCCGCTCTCATCGATACCTTTCACGCTGCGGCGAAAGCTGCCGGCGTGGTACCGGAGCTTCTGATCGATCTGCAGGGTCCGGAACTGCGCATCGGCTCACTAAAGGATTCCCTTGTTGCAGAGACGGGATCGGAAGTCATTTTGGTTCCGGATGTTCTGGATTGTTTGCATAAGAATCAATCTTCGGAGATACGAATCGTCGATACGTCAAATGCTCAACAAGGTGAGAATACCTTCGTAACACGTACAACGCATACCATCCCGGTTCCCGCTGCCGTTCTTGAAGCAGCTGCACCTAGAGATCACATCCTCTTAGATGACGGCAAGATCGAACTGAATGTTTTAGAATGCACGGAAGGCCTCTCCCCTGAGCACCCTGGATCGTATTCCTCTGCAGCGGGTTCCCATAAACCGTCTTCCTCTTCATCCGTCCTCCCCTCTGCCCTCTACTGCCGCATTCTCCGCGGCGGAGCACTTTTGGGCCACAAGAGCGTCAAAATTGTGGGGAAGGATGTTTCCTCTCCTGCTCTGACACCTCAGGACCGGATCAATCTTGCGGATGCCTCCTCCTTTGGCGTTACGGCCGTCATGCAGCCTTTTGTTCGCTCCGGCGAGGATCTTCGCGTTCTGCGTCAGGCCCTGAAAGATGCCGGTGCCGATTCTCTTCGCGTTTTTGCAAAAATCGAAAACCGTGCCGGCATGGAGCATCTTTCTGAAATACTGCCCTGGGCAGATATGATCGTCATCGCCCGGGGAGATCTGGGCAACGACATGCCGCTGTGGGAGCTTCCCGCCGCACAGGATACCATTGCATCAGCCTGCCGCTTAGCGCAGAAGCCGTTTCTCGTCGTTACCCAGATGCTGGATTCCATGGTGCGAAATCCGGTGCCCACACGGGCAGAGGTTTCTGATATTTACCATGCCGTCAAAGACGGCGCTTCCGCAGTGATGGTAACAAACGAAACCGCCATCGGTGCCTGGCCGACAGAAGTGATTCAATATCTTGTCAATACCGCAAAATCGGCGGCCCGTTAGAGGCCGCCGAAAGACATTCGATTCACGTATTCTTCTAATCCTGTTCCGTTTCCATCCGTTCTTTTCGATACACGGATGGCGGCATGCCGTATGCCTGCTTAAAACACCGGCTCATATGGGCTGCCGTCTGAAATCCGCACAGTTCCGATATCCTCTCCTGTGTCAGATCCGTGCCTTCCAGATATTCCCGCACTTTTTCGATCCGGATGGCCGTGAGCATGTTCTGAAAAGTGTCCCCTGAATAACGCTTTACGATCTTGCAGATGTACTGACGGCTGAAGTGCATGTACTCCGCCGCCTTGGGCAGACTAGCCTCAGCGTAATTATGCCTTAGATAGTCTTCGATCTGCCGGTACAGCCGACGCATCCGCTCGGGTTCAATGGGCGACTCCATCCGGGTTTTCGGGCTGCGAAGAAGACCCGTCATCAAAAGCGCCAGATGATTTTTCATGGCTGCGTTGCAGTACCGCTCCTGATTGATATACTCGGTCAGGATATCCAGCGCGCGCTGGTGAAGGATCGGCGCATTTTCCGTGTGAATCGCCAGATGAGTCACCACCGGATCATCCTTCAGACTCTGGGCAAAGAATTCCGACAGCATGGCGTCATCCCGGAAAATCTGCCGGTACTCCGCGGCAATAAAACTGCGGCGCATATCAAAATACAGACAGATGCTTTCCGGCTGCGTTCCGGCTCCGTAATAGACACCGGGGGCGATGAGGTAAAAGTCACCGGCCCGCATCTGGTAGAAGGCGTCATCCATCACCAGAGTTCCGCTGCCTTCCATCAGGTAAATCATGGTGTAGTAATCGCAGCAGTGACGGGTGGTGTCCGGAAAATTGAACATTTTTGAGACCGCCAGATCATATTCCGGGCGGATGGTCATCTTCTCCGAAATCACGCCCCATTCCGTAACCATCTTCGGAAGCCGCGCGTCCTTTGTGATGGGAACCGGGAAATAAAACCGGATTAAATTGCTGCTTTGCGGCGTGTTGCTGCTGAAATAACTGATGTAGGTTTTGCGTTTCTTCTTTTGATGTGACTGCGTGTATTCCGTATAGGTCAGTTCAATATCGCTGAGGGTATGCAACGCCTGCCCCACCTGTTCCCTGGTCAGAAGTGCCTGTTTCTGTTCTTTCCCCATTTTGATCCCCTTTTCTGATTGAAGGCCTGTTTTTATTATAGTGTGTTGTTTCACCACAGACAAGAAAAAACAGCCGTCCATGCGCAAGCTGTGGGGATCAGATGAGGACTCTCCTGCCGCATTTAAGCTCTTTCATCTCTTTGCGGCTGATGGTCTGCAAAACGCTTTCTCTTCAGGATATATGTCTGAAAAACAAACAGCACATAAACGCAAATGCTTAAGACGGCCGATAAGGCTGTCTCAGCGGTGATATATTGATTTGCGGATACGAGCATGGAGCCAAGGGTAAATAATGCCCTTAGGATTCCCCAGGCGGAGACGGCATAGATCCCCCAGCGAACGGTTGTGTTGTTTCTGAAATAAAACAGATATGAAACGATAACACCAATGACACCCGGAATGGAAATAAGGGTCGTCGAAATCATCGTTCCTGCGCCGGTTACGGGGATTTTTGAATAATCCGACAGAATGCAGAGCAGCCAAAATGCGCAGATGATAAAGCCGGTTTTCCCAGGCGATTGCTTCCCACAAACGCCGGTTACCAGCCCAAAGGCGAAAATGAAAAGCCCAAATACAACACAGATAAACTGAACGGACATAAGCCATACATCCGCCGGCAAAATCTGCATGATGACAGGCAGTCTCAGAATGGTTCCCAGCAGGGATATGGCGTAAGAGATCACGATGGCCGCATATAACGCGATCACCGCGGTATTTTCAACGGTGTCTATTTGCGAAACGGTTTTTTCTACGATGATCTGCGGTTTCTCTGCGGCTACCAGTTCACCGACGCTGATATCCAGAATCCGGGCAATCTGTTTTATTGTTGAAAGATCCGGGAAGCGACTTCCGCTCTCCCATCTCGATACCGTCTGCCGGGTGACATATAAAGCATCTGCCAATGTCTGCTGTGTAATTTCCCGGCTCTCTCTTGCCTTCTTTAACTGCTCGCCAAATTCGACTTCGCCCATTTGTACCTCCCTGCTGCGGATGTATCTTTGCGCTTTTATTATTTACAAAAGAGCTAAATACATCAAGCACCGTTTTGGTGCGGTGAAGTACTTCGCATGCAAACGCACGCATTCGCTGTATGCGACTTCGTTTTGATCGGATGGGCAGGCTTTGCTGCCCATCCGATTCGCGCGATGCGCACATCTCGCGGCCTTGCCGCTCGATGTACGTTGGGCCTCGCATGCTTCGCGTGCGAGCACGCGCGCCTGCTCAGGCCTTATCGCGCAAAGAAGAAAGCCATGTTACCGCTATGGCAACATGGCTCGGAAGTTAAAGATCATTGAACTTTTTACATTTCAAACAGCTCTGCCGCTTTTACCAGCTCCTCCCGAATGGAGATATGCTGCGGGCAGACGCCTTCGCAGGCGCCGCACTGAATGCATTCGTTGGCGCGTTTCTTGCCCTGACGGACGACGCCCCACTCTTCCCGGCGCTTGGCGTTTTCCAGGTTGTCGGAAAGACGGGTCATGTTCACCGCCGTAAAGGTGCCGGAAATACCGATCTCCATGGGGCAGACCTTCGCACAGTAATTGCAGCTGGTGCAGGGAATCAGCGGAATGGACTCCATGATGCCCCGGGCCCTTGCCATGACTTCCCGCTCGTGATCCGTCATGCCTGCAAAATCTTTCATGTAGGACAGGTTGTCTTCCATCTGCTCTAAGCTGCTCATGCCGGAGAGCACCACCAGCACGCCTTCCAGGTCCGCCGCATAGCGGATGCCCCAGGACGCCGGGGAAAGATCCGGCTCTTCTGCGGCAAGCAGTTCGCGCACAGCCGCCGGCGGATCAGCCAGAAGGCCGCCTTTTAAAGGCTCCATGACGATGACCGGCTTATTGTGGCGACGGGCAACCTCATACACCTGGCGGGAGTAAATGGTGGGGCTTTCCCAGTCGCAGTAATTGATCTGCAGCTGGACGAACTCTGCGTCCGGATGGGCGGTCAGGATCTCTTCCAGTTCTTCCGGCGTGGAGTGGAAAGAAAAGCCGTAGTGCTTGATCTTCCCTTCCGCCTTCTTTTCTTTGACGAATTCCCACATGTTGAAATCATCGAAGAAGTGGGTGCGGTGCTCGCCCAGGTTGTGCAGCAGATAAAAGTCAAAGTAGCCCGCGCCCGTCTGCGCTAAGGACGTTTCAAACTGCGCAATCGCATCTTCACGGGTTTCGCAGCGGATCCAGGCGGCGTTTTTCGTAGCCAGCTGGAAGCTTTCCCGGGGATAACGCTCCACCAGGGCCTGGCGGATGGCATCTTCCGAGCCCTGATAGGCCCAGGCCGTGTCAAAATAGGTAAAACCGTCTTCCATAAAGCGATCCACCATCGCCTTGGTCTGCTCAATATCAATCTCCTCGCCCTTGCGCGGCAGGCGCATCAGACCAAAGCCGAGTTTCTTAATGTCGGTCTCGAAATATCCCATATCCTGATTCTTCTCCTTTCGCTGTAAAACAGTTTCTCCCCATGCCAGAAGGAAGAATACACGCTTATCATAAGGCAGATGTTTAAAAAGAGTCAATAGGGGCTGCCCCTATTGACTCATAAAAAAGGAGACAAAAGTGCCTGTCACTTTTGTCTCCCTCTGATCATCATTTAGAACTCTAATTTGTCTGCAAACCAGGCTTCCAGCTCATCGATGGGCACACGTACCTGATCCATGGAATCGCGGAACCGGATCGTGACGGCGTGATCTTCTTCGGAATCGAAGTCGTAGGTCACGCAGAAGGGCGTTCCGATTTCATCCTGACGGCGATAGCGCTTGCCGATGTTTCCGCGGTCGTCGAATTCGCAGTAGTACTTCTTCGACAGCTTCTGGAAGATGGCTTCTGCGCCTTCGTTTAACTTTTTCGACAGGGGCAGCACGCCGATCTTCACCGGTGCCAAGGCCGGATGGAAGTGCAGCACGGTACGCATGTCCGGCTTGTCTTCCGTGCCCAGGTTTTCTTCGTCGTAAGCCGCGCACAGGAACGCTAAGACCACACGGTCAGCGCCTAAGGAGGGCTCGATGACGTAGGGGACGTAACGCTCGTTCTTGGCGTCGTCGAAGTAGCTCATGTCTTCGCCGGACACGTTCTGATGCTGGGTCAGGTCGTAATCGGTACGATCCGCGATACCCCACAGTTCGCCCCAGCCAAAGGGGAACAGGAACTCGATGTCCGTGGTACCCTTGGAGTAGAAGGCCAGTTCTGCCGGATCGTGGTCGCGAAGACGCATTTCCTCTTCCTTGATGCCTAAGGAGATCAGCCAGTCACGGCAGAAGCCGCGCCAGTAGCTAAACCACTCCAGGTCGGTGCCGGGCTCGCAGAAGAATTCTAGTTCCATCTGCTCGAATTCCCGGGTACGGAAGGTGAAGTTGCCGGGGGTGATTTCGTTACGGAAGGACTTACCTACCTGACCGATACCGAAGGGGATCTTCTTGCGGGAAGTACGCTGTACGTTCTTGAAGTTCACGAAGATACCCTGGGCCGATTCCGGACGCAGATAAACAGTGTTCTTGGCGTCTTCGGTCACACCCTGGAAGGTCTTGAACATCAGGTTGAACTGACGGATGTCCGTGAAGTTGTGCTTGCCGCAGCTGGGGCAGGGAACTTCGTGCTCAGCGATGAAATCCTGCATCTGCTCGTTGGTCCAGGCATCCACGGATTCGGTAAGTTCGATGCCGTTTTCCTTGGCAAAGCCTTCGATCAGCTGGTCTGCACGGAAACGCTCATGGCACTCCTTGCAGTCCATCAGTGGATCCGAGAAGCTGCCCAGATGGCCGGAGGCAACCCAGGTCTGGGGATTCATCAGAATCGCGCAGTCCACGCCCACGTTCCAGGGGCTTTCCTGGATGAACTTCTGCCACCAGGCGCGCTTGACGTTGTTTTTCAGTTCAACGCCTAAGTTGCCGTAGTCCCAGGTGTTGGCCAGGCCGCCATAGATCTCGGAACCCGGATATACAAAGCCGCGGGCTTTCGCAAGTGAAACGATCTTCTCCATTGTTTTTTCCATGAGTGTTTCCTTTCATATCTGTTGGTTACTGCCGGTATATCTGCTATGTTTTAAATCCCGTGACGATCTTACGAATTACTGTACGACCGGCGTGGTTCCAAGTCCATTTTCCGTGGCGGCAGGAGCTGCTTCCCCGGTGGCTTCCGTTCCCTCCGGAACTGCTTCACCCGTAGAATCTGTTCCTTCCGGAACCGTCTCAAGGGTAGATTCGGTTCCTTCCGGCGCTGCTTCCCCGGTGGTATCCCCTCCCTCCGGTGCAGTTTCACCGGTGGTTTCTGCGCCTTCCGTTCCGCTTTGAGCCGGATCCTGTGCCGTCTCTTCCGTCTTCGACTCTTCTGCCGTCGACGTTTCCGTGCCCGCCGGACGGTATATGATAAAGGTGACTACCGACGCATCGGGGTTTCCGTCCTTGGGCGAAATCCGGATGGTATCCTTCGCTTCCACATCCGTGTTTGCATCGGTCACAAAGGCGATGGTGCCCGGCACCCGGATTCTTGCGTTTTCGCGGATGCGGATCATGGCCAGATCCGGTTCGGCCAGCAGCTGTTCTAAAATGGCCGTATCCCCTTTCTGCCCGTCGGTGACGACATCGAAGGGATCTGTGAAATTATACCCTGCATCCACTGCGCCTTCAACGGTCAGAATTTCCAATTCGTAGGAAGTAAATGCCTGATATGTTGACGCGTTGTCATAGCGGATCCGCAGATACACCTTTCCGTCCCGCTCTAAGAGGCGCTCGATGGTCACCGGACGCTTCCGGTCGAAGGAACCGGGGTTGGCTGTCTTCGCCCATTCGTCGTTGTAGGCGCCCACTTCCTCTTTGACGAAGGATTTCAGAGTGTCGAAATCCGATCCGCCCAGATCCATGAGTTCTTCCGTGCACACCGTTCCGTCGGCATCGATGGACAGCAGGTTTTCTTCAGGCCAGGTTTCAAAGGTTCCCCGTTTTACCAGCCAGACGCCGAACAGCACTGCGGCTAAGATTACCAGAAGTACCGCCAGTACCAGCATCCGCCGCTGCCGGCTGACCTTCTGCTCCCAGGCCGCATTCCGTCTGCTGCCGCCTTCTGCAGGGCGCGCAGCCTTGGTCTGCCGTGTCCTGTTTTTCGTTTTTGAAGATGGTGCTGCTTTTCGCAATCCGTTCTTATCGTTCTTATCAGGCATGAATCCTTCTTCTTTCAAATCAAATCAAAATCAGATCGCCACGCAGGCGTGGCATAAAGTCAAACTTCTGAAGTTTCATTCAGGTCAGAAACTCTTCCGCTTTAAACCGGTGCTCGCTGAAGCGTTTGCGGTATTCCTTCAGCAGTCCGGACAGGGCCTGTTCCGTGGGCTGATCCAGCACGAAACTGTAGATGCGCTTCGCCGGGGTCGTGTAGATGTACTGCAGTGCATAAAGCACCGACTCCGACAGGGTCGTTCCGCCGTTTTTCTCTCTGCACTCCCTGCACACGCAGCCCCGCAGACCGAAATGAAAGGCCACCAAAGGCTTTTGTTCGCCGCAGGAAACACAGGTAAACACGTTGGGGTATTCCCCGTTGATGGCCAGGGTTTTTAAGTCGTAAATGCTTCGGATTAAGGCCAGGGAAAAACGTTCGTCTCCCATGGCCCGAAAGGTCTGATACAGAAGCATCAGCCGTTCGGATTCGTCCACCGCCGGCTGTCCGTGATAGGCCGCCACTTCCAGGCAGTAGGACGCCAGGCACAGGCGGTCGTAGTCGGACAGGATGGTGTCAAAGTACTGGGTGATGCGGGCCTTGTCGATGGTGTTGGAACTCTGACCCATAAAGACGTCAAAGGTACCGAAGGCCATGGGCATGGTCGCGGCCAGCAGCGGGCTTTTGGAACGGCGTGCTCCCCGGGCAAAGGCCGAAATCAGCCCCTCCTCCCGGGTCAGCAGAACCACCCGCTTATCATACTCTCCCACGGGGGCCGATGACAAGACCATTCCCGTGACAACCGTCACATTTGTCATGTTTTTTCTTTCCCCGCCGACCAGGTTTCACTAGAATCCGTTCTCGGAGTCCTCTCGGTATCCGAAGTTTTTCACCAGATAGTCGCTTTCCCGCCAGTCCTTCTTCACCTTCACCCACAGCTGCAGGTTCACGTGTCCTTCCACCATCTGCTCCAGCTCATAGCGGGCGTTGGTGCCGATCTTCTTCAGCATGCTGCCCTTTTTGCCGATGATGATGCCCTT
>JAZPYY010000060.1:0-5518 GCA_045544375.1 Shuttleworthella sp. | reverse complement strand
CCACCACGATCAGCGTGTTGCCCAGATCCCGCAGGCCCTTTAAGGATGCCAGCAGCTTGTCATTGTCCCGCTGATGCAGGCCGATGCTGGGCTCGTCTAAGATATAGGCCACGCCCACCAGACCGGAGCCGATCTGGGTCGCCAGGCGGATGCGCTGGGCCTCGCCGCCGGACAGAGTGGCAGCGGCCCGGGACAGGGACAGGTAGTCCAGTCCCACGTCCACTAAGAACTTCACCCGGCTTTTGATCTCTTTTAAGACCATCTCGCCCACCGCCTGCTGGAAGGCGGACAGATGGATTTCCTCCAGAAAGCCCTGCAGATCCCGCACCGGCATCTGGGTGATTTCGTGGATGTTTTTATCCCCCACGGTCACCGCTAACGCTTCCTTTTTCAGACGCTGGCCGTGACACAGGGGACAGTCGCTGATGCGCATATAGGTTTCGTACTCGGCCTTGGTATACTCCGAGCCCGTCTCCCGGTACTTGCGCTTCATATTCTCAATCAGGCCTTCAAACAGCACGTCGTAGACGCCCGTGCCCCGCTGGCCCCGGTAGTGCACCTTCACCTCCCGATCCGCGCCGTACACGAACATCTGGCGCACATGGGGGGAAAGCTCCTCATAAGGGGTGTCCAGAGAGAAATCGTATTCCTTCGCCAGCGCCTCCAACAGCGCGTGGGTAAAGCTCTTTTTGTCGTCCGCCGACTGCCATCCCATGGCCTGCACGCAGCCCTGATTGAAGGACAGACTCATGTCCGGAATCATCAGTTCTTCGTCAAATTCCATCTTGTAGCCTAAGCCGTAACACTCGGGACAGGCGCCGAAGGGATTGTTGAAGGAAAAGCTGCGGGGCTCGATTTCATCAATGGACGTACCGCAGTCCGGGCAGGAAAAGCTCTCGGAAAAGCGCATGGTTTCGCCGCCGATGACATCCACTAAAAGCAGACCGTCCGTCAGTTTTAAGACACTTTCCGCCGAATCCGTCAGGCGCTGTTCGATGCCGGGTTTGACCACCAGGCGATCCACGATAATTTCGATGTTGTGCTTGATGTTCTTTTCCAGGCGGATTTCTTCAGAAAGATCGTAGGTGTATCCATCCACCACAACCCGCACGTAACCGCTTTTCCGGGCGCGCTCTAAGGTCTTTTCATGGGTGCCCTTGCGGCCTCGCACCACCGGCGCCAGCAGCTGAATGCGGGTGCCTTCCGGCAGCGCTAAAATGGCATCCACCATCTGATCCACAGACTGACGGCTGATTTCACGGCCGCAGTTGGGGCAATGGGGAATGCCCGCCCGGGCATAAAACAGACGAAAATAATCGTAAATTTCCGTCACGGTTCCCACGGTGGAACGGGGGTTGCGGTTGGTGGATTTCTGGTCGATGGAAATGGCAGGCGGAAGGCCCTCAATCTTTTCCACGTCGGGCTTTTCCATCTGCCCTAAGAACTGGCGCGCGTAAGAGGACAGCGACTCCATGTAGCGCCGCTGCCCTTCCGCGAAAATCGTATCAAATGCAAGGGAAGACTTTCCGGAACCGGAAAGCCCAGTAAAGACCACGAAGGAATCCCGTGGGATGTCCAGGTCTAAATTTTTCAGATTGTGTTCTCTGGCACCGCGGATGCGGATCAGCTTGTGTGCAGCCATGCAAAACCTCAATGGAATCCGGATCTGCCGCGCACTGCACCGGATAGGCAGGCTGTAAACTCATGGCAGAAAACGGATGCGAAAATATGTTCGATCAGTAACTGAACTATTTTAGCACCGCAGAACGTTTCCTGCAAGGGGAGAAGCTTAGGGCTTCGCCCTATCTTTCGCCGCATGGAGATTTACCGGCCATGAACGGTCAAGGTACCATTTTTATCGGTTATAATCCGCCGCATAGGGATTCACCGCCCGGTAAATGGGCCCGTCCATTTCAAACTGCACCCCGATTTCTTTGGTCGGCTGCTCTTCTCCAAAAAGATACACCGTTACCGGCCAGGTTTCCCGGGCTTCCATATCTCCATATCCGGTATACGGATAATAGTTGCGGGGTTCTGAAATGGACAGCGTCTGATTGACACCCACGGCCATTCCTTCCCCCACAGGCTCCTCCTGCAGCTGCTCTTTGGCAGAAGCATCCCCGGCTGCATCTTTTTTCAGCAGATAGGTTTCGTTGTTCCAGATCACAGAGGTGTATTTTTCCTCCAAAGGAAGCTGCTCCCAGTCCGTCCGGCCGATGGTGATAACAAAGGATTCCGTCACCCTGCGCGTTTCTGTAGAAAACGCCTCCGAAACCACCGGTTCCGCGAAAAACCAGGCTTCATCGTATCCCGCGGAATGATCAGGTCAACCGTTATAACATGCCATGTTAACCGATCACTCTTTGTATTGCCTCTACCACCCGATCCGCCTGAAACGGCTTTACAATAAAATCCTTCGCGCCGGCCTGAATCGATTCAATTACCATTGCCTGCTGGCCCATCGCGGAACACATCACAACGCGCGCAGAAGGATCCTCTGCCCGAATCTCCTTCAGCGCCTCTATGCCGTCCATCTCCGGCATGGTGATATCCATCAGCACCAGATCCGGTCTGCGCTCTCGATATTGCTGAACCGCTTTTACTCCGGTATCAGCCTCGCCGGCCACCTCATAGCCGGCTTTCTGAACGATGTCCTTCAGCATCATCCGCATAAACGCCGCATCGTCTGCAATCAGAATTGTCTTAGCCACTTTGTTCTCCTTTCGCATGAATTCAGTTTTACCTCGTTACTCCATTTCAAAGGTCACGGTCACCTGCGCCGCGATTTCCGACTCACCCGGCATCATCACACGCATATCTGCTGAATCTGCTGTGGCTTCCTCTACGGCAATGTTGGAAGAAGAGTACTTCGCATATGTATTCTGATAGCCCTCCGTAAGGGAGTGCACCTCTCCTAAGGTTTTGCCGGATGCTTCCGCTAAGGTTTCGGCCTTTGCGCGGGCATCTTCCACCGCACCGGCCAGGGCTTCGTCGTAGGCTTCGTCATAACCGGAACAGGTAAAGCGGATTCCGTTGGCTTCGTTGGCACCGGCTTCCACTGCCTTCTGCAGCACTTCACCGGCCAGCTCGATGTCCAGATCCTTTACGGTTAAGGACGTGGAAACCACGTGGGCGGAAACCGTATTTGTGTTGTAATTATAATCCTGATAAATGGAATAGTTTCCGGTGCGGATGCTCTTTTCGTCCACACCCAGGGCCTTTACGGCCTCGATCACGGCGTTTACGGTTTCACTGTTCTGCTGCTGTGCCTGGGTCACGCTGGCGTTGCGCGTGCGCACACCCAGATTCACCTCCGCCTTATCCGGAACCAGATACACCGTGTGAGTGGCGGAAACCGTCACCGTATCCGCCGCGTCAGCGACTTCCACCGCAAGGGCTCCCATTCCGGGCTGAATGGTCACCGGCAGGGCGCTTCCCGAAGCAGCCACCCCGGCGGCGTCCTGGGCATCCACGGAATTGACGGCGTCCTTTGCGCCGCAGCCAAAAAGCAGCGCGACCGAAAGCGCGACTGCCAG
This sequence comes from Shuttleworthella sp., assembly GCA_045544375.1. Lineage (GTDB taxonomy): Bacteria > Bacillota > Clostridia > Lachnospirales > Lachnospiraceae > Shuttleworthia. The sequence goes on along the minus strand of JAZPYY010000060.1, from coordinate 1,982 downwards.
CAGGATGGAACCTGCACGCATCCATTTGTTCTCTGTCATTGGAAACCTCCTTTACAATATCGAACTCTGTCCCAGAAGCCACCCCAGGCCCCAGGAGATGACATTAGCGCAGACCGCCAGCCATATGGGCCGGCGGATTTTCCACCGGTCTTCTTTCGCAAAACTGCGGTAGATCAGGGCTTCCACCAGCACAACTACCCCTTCCACCGGCAGCTGAATCCACAGATCCGGTACCGTCCAGAAATGCCGCTGCAACAGCCATATGGTACAGACCGCGGCCGGATTGGTCAGCACGTTTACAAGCCACACCACCTTCATCCCCGGCATCCGCACACCGAAGGCGAAGGCCACGGCCGTCTCGATCAGAAGTGTCAGGGCCAGGGAAATCAGAAACATTTCAAGGATGTGCATGGGCATTCTCCTTCAGGGACGAATTACTTCTGGTCAAACCTTTCATGTGTCCTCTCCTTTCCTCTGAACAATCACCACCGTCACCAGCATAACCAGAGAAATCACGCTGGAAACGGCACCGGCGACAGGATCTGAAATGGGAAACGTGATGTCGTAATACCGGGGCAGAAATCCCACAAACAGCCCTGCTGTCAGCAATCCGAACATGGTTCCCGGCAGATCCCGAAAACGGTCTGCCAGCATCTGAAGGGTGACGGGCATGGTCATGTTAAACAGAAACAGTGCGGCCAGTCCAAAGCCCGCCGATCCGCTGAGCAGGTAGCAGACTGCGGCGCCCGACAGAGAAAACAGAATGGTTTTCATCTGCCCGATGCGCGCCGCGAAAATGCCGCCCCCCATCTTGCCAAGCACCACCGCAGCCGTGGCGAAAACACCTGTCCAAAAGGTGTCATTCCAGGTCATGCCCACCGACATGCCTGTCCAGGAACGCAGGATCACCACCGTGGTGCAGAGAAACAGGATCAGTCCGGCCGGACCGGCTTTGGCGCCTGCCGACTCCATTTCGGATGTCTGGTTTGCATTCCGCTCTGCCGTCCGAACCGACCGCCACAGCAGGAAAAACAGCACAGCCGCCAGCAGTGCGCATGCAGGCAGCCATAGCATCGACGCCAGCGCGTTTTTCGCCGCCTGTTTTCCCAGAAACAGCCCCATGGCACCGGGTGCCACAAAGATGCCTAAGCGCACGCCCTTTCCGGAAAACAGCCGGTCTTCTTCGATGGTGGAAACACCGCCGCCAATATGAAACAGCGCGTTTCCGATGCCGAGAATCCAGGGCGTCGTAAAGGCGCCGAGGATGGTCAGCACCGCGCCGGATGCGGCAAACAGAAAGCAAATATCTCGACGTGATTGTGCGCACCGCCCCGGAAAATGCTCCTTCTGCCCCAAATGCGCATCCCGAAGCGGCATCTTCACATTTTCAAGGAGCAGATCCAGCATCACGCCGAAGGGCATCTGAAGGACAAAAGCACAGAAATTATAGACAAGGATCAGAAAATAGCCATTTTCCGACCGGGCAAAACGCATGGCCATGGCAGCAGCACAGATGCCGTCCACCAGAAAGTGCAGCGCGGAATACAGTGCTGTACGCTGCCATTCGCGGGAAAAATTGTCCTTGCCGGCTTTCATCATGACGTCCTTTCGCTTTAAGTTGCCTTCATCTATAAAGTCGCAATTTTTTGCGGTATATAACGAACAAAAACTTTATACCATCGTATCACAACCAAGCCGCCAAAAGTAGCAGGTTTTGAAATGCATCCGACCAACATCGGTGACGTACGGGCATTTCAGGCTTCCACATGGGCAGGATGCCTATGAAAAACACTCATTTGACTACTTCCAGCCGACATGGGTGGCTCGTGGGCTTTTTGGGCTTCCAAATGGGCAGGATGCCTATGGAAAACGCTCATTTGACTACCTCCAGCCGACATAGGTGGCTCGTGGGCTTTTCAGGCTTCCAAATGGGCAGGATGCCTATGGAAAACGCTCATTTGACTACTTCCAGCCGACATGGG
>JAZPYY010000059.1:0-2586 GCA_045544375.1 Shuttleworthella sp. | reverse complement strand
CCTTGTCGAATGCCTCCACGTCGGCGTCGTCTACGTAGTAACCCTGCGGCGTCTGGTAAACGCCGGTGACGTCGTCCAGATAGACGTCAATCAGTTCCTTGCAGAGGAAAAACGAATCGTCCGCGCCCTCCGGCAGATCGTGATAGCGTATACCGAAGTTCCGGGCATAAGTAAAGCCGCTGCGGCCGTAAAAGCCGATGCTGCCCTCGAAGAGCACCGCGCCAAAGCCCATGGCCGCCGCCTTATTCAGGCAGAAGTCCAGCAGCTTTTTTCCATAACCCTGCCGTTTCAGTTCCGGGATGATGCCGATGGGGCCCATGGTCAACACGGGGATTTCCCGGCCGTCGTCAGCGTTGATGTCGGTTTTCATGAACATGTTCTGTCCGATCAGCCGGCCGTTCTGCTCCATCACAAAGTCCAGCTCCGGGATGAAGGCTGGGTCGTCTCGCAGCACATGCATCACATAATGCTCGCTGCAGCCCGGGCGGTACACGTTCCAGAAGGATTCCCGAATCAGGTTTTCGGTTTCCCGCCAGTCTTCTTTTTTCTCCAATCGAATCATGTATTTCTCCATGTTTTTCGTTCCTTTCAGGTTCTTTTTTCCAGCCGGTTCTTCCGGATCCTTTCATTGATCTGCGCTGCGGTTTTCGCGTTGAGACCGTAATCCACCAGATGCCACAGCGCTTTGGCCAGCAGAATAAATCCCGCATAAACCAGAATATCGGTTCCGCCGTGCCAGAAGCCCCAGAAATGCGCCAGCGGCAGCAGCACCGCTTCCAGCAGGAGCAAATGCAGCGCAGTACGCACCCACCAGGCTTTCACCGTCAGTTCATCTTTGGAATAGTACACAGCCAGCGACAGGAGAGCGATCAGCGTAAACACCATGATGCGGCCGAAAAAGGTGACCACCGGCAGTTCCGATGTCGGATTAAACAGCATGCACATGAAAAAGGTGCACAGCATGATAATCCCGTAGACAGTCACATACCGCCGCACCCAGAGCGTGATGTTATTCATAAGCATTTACACCCCCAGCATCCGTTTCAGATCAGCCACGTATTTCCGGGATACGACGGCCTTTTCTCCGTTGGACAGCACCGCTTCAAACCGGCCGGACAGGGAAGGACGGACATAATCGATCTTCTCCGCGTTCAGGATCATGGACTTGCTGCAGCGAAACAGGGTACTGCCCGCGCACAGCCGTTCAAACTCATACAGCTTCTCTTTCGCCTCGAATACCGCCGCCTGCGTGTAGAGAAAGGATCGGTCATCCACAACCTCGAAATAGAAGACCTCTGCCAGCTTCAGCCGATGCATCGTATCCTCCTGCCAGCCGCAGATCGTCCGATGACCGGATGCCGCCTCCGCAACGCCCAGGACCCACTCCGCGCTTGGGTCATAGCAGCGCACAATCAGTTCTTCCTCGCACTGCCGGTCGATCTGCTCCACCGTCACTCTCATTGTGCCACCTCCGGAATCCATTGTATCCAAATACCCATTCCTGTCTATATGTCAGCCGGTGACTTGCAAAAATGTGCCGGTAAGATGCATTTCGATCTCATCCAGACCGTGTGCTATGTAGTTTCTTCTGCCTGTTTTCTGAAAGCCCATTCTGTGATAGAGTCTCTCCGCGCAGGTATTGTTTTCAAGGATCCATAGCGCCGGCGTATTCGTGCACTGCTTTATTGCGAATTGTAACAGTGCAGTCCCATAACCCCTGTTTTGCATATCCGGAAGCACATAAAGATCCTCAATCAGGCTGCCGGTCACAGAGACGATCCCTACCGGCTTTTCATCCACTAGCATATAGACTTTTGAGCCGTTTTTCATCTTGCTTTGCAGGTATTCCAGTTGCCGCTCCGGCGTATGTTTTTCGACGAAGTCCGGTGCACAAAAAGCGCGATGCGATGCCTGCCAGGATATGGCATGGATCGCCGCGGCTTGCATGATATTTGTTTTATCAACGGGTGTGATCATCATTTTCTTTCACCGAACAAATTTCGATGGTCCTTTCGCACAGGAAATAACTGTGCCCGTACATGTCGGCTTCCCCACAAAAATCGAAGCCCGTTTTCCGATAGAGCTTCTGCGCCGGGATATTCTCTTTTGCGACGGCAATATGGATTGCGGCAACTCCCTGTCTTTGAAGCTCCCGGATAACGCCTTCAACCAGATAAACGGACAGTCCCTTGTGCTGCTGATCCGACTTGATAACAACTCTCGCGAACTCGCGGGCGTTTTCTTTGAGCACCCAGCAGTTGAAATGATCCAGCTCGTTTTCCGGAACAATGGAGATCGCCCCGATCACTTGATGATCTTCCTCCAGCACGTAGAGCGTGCCCGCCGAAAGATCGCCTGCGATTTCCGTCTCTCCCGGATACGATTCATCCCAGGTGCAAAAGGGCGTTCCAATTACGGCTTGATACAACGCTCTGATTGCTTCCGCTTCGCGTGTTTTCAGCTTTTCTGAACAGCATGTTACCAACCACTTTCCATTTTTTCGCCATACTGCCGGCCGCAGCCGCCGCACACGCCTGTGTGGACACAGATGACGCCTCCGCAGGCAGAACAGGTCCACTGCTTCCG
>JAZPYY010000058.1:0-10613 GCA_045544375.1 Shuttleworthella sp. | reverse complement strand
ATGCCGCTCTCTAGGATGGCCGAATAATAGGATGTGTAAACCGTGGTGGAGAAAAACAGAAAGCCGGCGATGAAAATCCACCGCAGCTGCGGATTCGTAAAGATGTAGCGGATGGCCGCAAACACGCCGCCCTGCTGGGTGGTCTTATTCTTCTTCTCTTCCTCGGCCAGCCGGGCCTCTTCTTCCGGTGTGCGTTCCAGCACTGCCAGCCGGTTGTCTAAGAAAACCGGCGTTTCCCGCACCAGGAAGAAGCTGACGGCACCCACCACCAGAGCCGCGATCACGGGGATCACGTATACCAGCCGCCAGCTGGAGGGAACATCTTCCCGCAGGAATATGCGGCTGAACACACCGATCAGAGACACCGCCACCAGGGCAATGGACTTAGCCAGAAAGCTGTAGGTAGCCCGTTTTTCCTTCGGCGCCGTTTCCATAATGTACAGCACCTGCATGTCGTTGGGTGTAAAGAACATCATGGCCAGCATACCTAAAATGTACTGGGCCACGCTCCCTGCGGTCATGACAATCAGCATGCCCAAACCCATACCGATGGTGTTGATCATCAGAAACAGCCGGCGGCCAAAGCGATCCGCTAAGGCCTTATAAAAGGGTGTGATGATCAGCAGAAAGTTCGAGGCCACGGACAGAGGCGCCACGATGTTGATGGCGTGGGAATACTCCGGCGAATTGACGTCTCTGGATGTGATATGAAACAGCTCAAACAGCGCATAGGGCTGCATGGAACTGTTGACATTAGACGCCAGTTCGTCCACCACGTAAACCACCGTCAGCACCACCATGATAAACAGCATGTAGTGCAGCGGCTTCGGCCGGGCCTGCTCCTTTTTCAGCCGCGCAATCTCGCGCTGCTTTTTATCCGCCTGTTTTTCCCCGTTCATAACTTCCCCCTTCCAAATACGCAGCAGGCATCAAGGCGAACGATCTGTCCGCTTTGATGCCTGCGTGCCTTGTGTATGTTCGCTGCCTTATTATCCTGCTTTCCTCCATTTTTTTCAATTCGCATATGGAAAATCCCAAAAATGAAGACATCTGCGGAAAACAGGGGTGAGGCGGGGAAGTTCCTTTGCTGCCGGATTCCGGTGGCCCGAAACTGCTTTTACGCTTCCTGCTTCAGCACCTTATTGATGTCCCAGAAGGACATCGCAATAATGCAGATGACAGACATCACAATCGGAAGCGCGTAGATCAGCATGGTTTCCGCCGTCAGCACGGAAGCCGGCTGAACGCTTAAAGCGCCGTCATAGTGTCCCATCTGCAGTCCCCAGCCCAGCGCCGCGGAGGCCAGTCCGGTACCAACTTTGATGCCGACACTGTTTACAGAGGTCACCAGGCCTTCGTACCGCTCTCCGGTCTGAATCTCCAGCAGATCCACAATATCCGGTGCAAAGGTGAAGATACCGGCCACGTAGGGAGCAAGACCGATGCCGGTCACCGCGGTGGCAATCAGCACCATCACTAGAGAACGGGCGCCGATCAGACCGATCACGCATCCGATGATATACACGACAGAGCCGAAGATCAGCGTCTTGCGCTTTCCGAGTTTTCCAAACATCTTCGGCGCAAAGGCGATACCGATAATGGTGGAAAATACGCTTACGATGGCGATGATGCTGTACAGATCCGCATTTCCCAGAACGTCACGTGAAAAGTACACATGAGCCGCCAGCACCAGGCCATTTAAAATATAGGTGCAGACAAAAACGATAATGGAAATATAGAAGTATTTCGTGTGAAGCAGCGCGCGGATTCCCTTCTGAACGTCTCCATGCGGTGCGTTGGACTTCTCTTCTTCATCGACACGCTTTTCCTTCACCACAAAGAAGGTAATGGCCTGCAGTACCAGACAGACGATGGAGAAAATCAGTGCCGTCTTCGTCCATGCACCCTGCACTTTTGAGCCGCCGTTTCCGTTTAAGATCCGCGGGGTCAGAATGGACAGAAGCAGGCCGGCGATAAAGGCAAAAATACCGCGGACAGAGCTGACCTTCGACCGGTCATCCGGATCTAAGGCAAACCGGGACAGCATGGAATGGTAGCTTAAGTTATTGATGGTGTAAAACACCACCGTCAGCAGGAAATAGGTTATGATAATCCATGCCGTTTTCGCGCCTGCGGACAGGGATGAGGGTACGTTATACACCAGAATCTGTGTGATCACCAGCGGAATGATGCTGGCGCCGAACCACGGACGGGCTTTACCCATTTTCGTATGTGTCTTCTCAATGGCGATGCCGAACAGAATGTCCGATACGCCGTCAAACAGCCGCAGAATCAGCATGATCGTACCGATCATACCCGCGGCTAACAGGACACTGTCGGTGTAGTACAGTGTCAGCCACGAGGAACAGAACGTCCACACAAAGTTGGATCCCAGATCCCCCAGCGCGTACGCCAGTTTTTCTCCGCCGCTGGTTACGCCGTAGGGTCGCTCTTTCTTCTCCCTTGTCATGTGTTTTCTCCTTTCAAAACAATTTCATAACCCGCGCTGATCATACACCGGGTATGATCTGCACATCAGCGCCGCTTCCATCTGTCCGAAGCCGGCGTTCTTTCCGTTCTCCCTAGACGGCCGCCGCTTCCAGCGCATCAAATCCTGCGAGGATCTGCTGATACCGGCGGGCAATTTCTTCTGGACTCCAGCCCTTTTCCTCCATGGCTCCCTGAATGTTGGTTCCGCTCCACAGTTCTTCCAGACTCTTGTCCGGTGCATAGGCCAAAGCCACGGCAGCAAGTTTTGTCAGGCTGTCTTCCATGGCTGCATCCACAATGGCCAGCGCCTCCGGCCGCGATGCAATTTCACCCACAGAGGTGCGTCCCGAAAGGCCGAAGGGATTGCGGCAGCGGATCCGGATCTCTTTCTTCACTGCAATATCCGCTGCGGACGTTCCAATCAGAAGATCAAAGATCCCCGGCTGGGTCATCCACTGACCAAAGGGCGCGTAAAAACCGGCAAAATCCTGTTTCGTAAGCACCAGTTCTGCCGTCTTCTCCTCACCGGCTTCCAGATAGACCTTTTCAAAGGCCTTCAGCTCCTTTTCGGGGCGATCATAGGTCTGGGTGCGGTCATGCACGTACAGCTGAATGACCTGGGCGCCGCTGCGGGATCCGGTATTCTTCACCGTGACTTTCACCCGCACATTCTCCGTGTCCACAATGACATTATCCGGCACATCCACGTCCGTGATTTCAAAGGACGTATAGCTTAATCCGAAGCCAAAGGGATACAGCGGCCGGATATGGCGCGCATCATACCAGCGGTAGCCCACATAGATGCCTTCGCCGTACCAGACTTCCTTGTTTTCCGTACCGTAATTTTTATAAGCCGGCGCATCGTAATAGTGCATCGGCCAGGTCAGTGGCAGTCTGCCGGAGGGATTCACGTCACCGTACAGGATATCCGCCACCGCTTTTCCGCTCATCATTCCGCCGAAGAAGGGTGCAATCACAGCATTCACCTCCGGCTCAAAATCCGCAAATTCCACCGGGCCGGAGGAGTTGATCACCACAACCACTTTTCCGTGATGCGCCCTGGCCTCTGAAATTGCCTGGCACAGGGCATCCCGGTCATCCGCATCCATTTCCATATCCAGGCGATCCGCCCCTTCACAGGCATCCGCACCCACAGCCACGATCCAGACCTTTGTTTCTTCTGTGCAGCAGTCATAGGTGACCCGATCCGCCCCGATTTTCTTTTCGATCTCCTCTGCCGGATTCGTCGCCAGATCTGTGGGCGCAGCGACACTGGCCGGAATCACCACGAAATTACGGCAGCGCTTTCCGTAAAACGCCACGGCATCTTCGGGGGAAAGGGGCAGCACGCCGTCGTTCTTTAAAAGAACCGTGCTCTCCTGGGCTGTCTTCTCGGAAACCTCATACGCTTCCTTTAATTCAAACTCCGGGCGCTGCCCGCTGAATGCCGTACTTTGCAGTGTCACTTTTAAGATGTTCCGGACCGCAGTATCCAGCGCCTCTTCGGTCAGCCGCCCTTCTTCCACTGCTTTCGTGATCATTTTGATGCTCTGAGGCCCAGGCATGGTCAGATCCGTTCCGGCCATCACGGCGGAGGGCACATCGTAGGACGCACCCCAGTCGGATACCACAAACCCGTCAAAGCCCCATTCCTTCCGTAGCACATCAGTCTGCAGCCAGTGATTCATGGCCGCCGGAACCCCGTTGACTTTGTTGTAGGCCGACATAATCGTCTTTGCCCCGGCATCCACGCAGGCCTGAAACGCCGGAAAATAGATTTCCCGCAGGGCACGTTCGCTGATGTGTTCCTCCACGCCCATGCGGTCCTTTTCCTGATTGTTGGCCGCAAAGTGTTTCAGATCTGCCAGCACACCCGTGCTCTGAATTCCCTTCACCGTCCGGGCCGCCATCTGCCCCATCAGAACCGGGTCTTCGGAATAGGTCTCACACAGACGCCCATGCAGCGGATCCCGCATGATGTTGATGCAGGGACCGAGAATCATATCAATGCCTTTGCTGCCCAGTTCCTTTGCCACCGTGCGTCCGCATTCCTCCGCCAGGGACGGATTCCAGGTACAGGCCACAGCCATGGCCGGCGGATAGCAGCCATACTCCTGTTTCGTCTTCGGCGCACCGGACGCCGCCTGCTCAGCCATCTTCTTCTGCAGCGCGCCCAAAGCCAGCAGCAGGCCTCCCATATAGCCGTTCTTTTCCCGGTCTAAGGGTGCGCCGGCAGCCTCCGCATCCGCAGCCATCTTCAGATACAGCGCCTCGCTTAAGTATTCACGCATATTCATGCCGGTGCAGGTGTCGATCATATAGATGGAGGGAATACCGTACTTTGGCAAAGCGGCAGAATGAAACGGTGCCGAACCCTGAATCATCTCTGCCTTCTCCTCCAGCGTCATCTCCGCGATGATCTGTTCAATGGATGCCTCGTCTTTTAACTGTGTTGCCATAAGATCTCCTTTCCCCTATCCGATACGTTTCCTTCAAGCCATGCCTGACAGACTCGCGAACGCTTGCGTTCGCTCGTTGTCACGGCATTCGCCGTATGCGTCCTCGAAGAAAACAGCTCATGCAAACCAGTTTGCATTGCTGTTTTCTTCTCGTCCGCGCATGGCTCATTGCTTACGCGCAAAAAACTGCGGCCCCAAAAGGACCGCAGTTCTAAGATTTCTATGGGATGGATTTCTCCATTATTCCTCAGCCGGTGCCTCTTCTGCAACAGCTTCTTCAGCCGGAGCTTCCGCGGGCTCTTCTGCCGGAGCTTCCGCCTTCTCGTCCTTGTGAGCGGCGATGTAGGCGTCGATGTCAACAGATTCGGCGTCGTCGCTGCCGGTCAGGCGGGTCTGGGGAGCAGCTTCCAGCTGCTTGATGGAAAGGCTGATCTTATGATCGGACTCGCGGAAGTCCACGATCTTTGCTTCCACTTCCTGGCCAACGGAAAGAACATCCGACGGCTTCTCCACGTGGTTGCGGGAGATCTGGGAAACATGAAGCAGAGCGTCCACGCCCGGAGCTAACTCGATGAAAGCACCGAAGTCGGTCATGCGGGCAACGCGGCCGGTAACGATGTTGCCGACAGCGAAGCGCTCGGAAGCGCCGTTCCAGGGATTCTCATCGGCGAACTTGCGGCTAAGCGCAATCTTGGTGCCGTTGATCTCTTTGATGAAGACGCGAACGGTTTCGCCAACGGTGAAGACCTTGCGAGGATTCTCCACGCGGCCCCAGCTCATCTCGGAGATGTGAAGCAGGCCGTCGATGCCGCCCAGATCGATGAAAGCACCGAAGTCGGTGATGTTCTTGACGGTGCCTTCGATGATATCGCCAACTGCGATACGTCCAAGGAGTTCTTCCTGCATCGCGCTCTTGCGCTCGATGAGGATCTGCTTGCGGTTACCGATGATGCGGCGGCGCTGCGGATTGAACTCGGTGACGATGAATTCGATTTCCTGATCAAGGAACTTGCTAAGATCCTTCTCAAAGGTATCCGACACGAGGCTTGCCGGAATAAATACGCGGGCGCCGTCTACGTCAACACCCAGACCACCCTTAAGGATCTGCGTAACCTTCGCGGTAAGAACGGTTTCGTTCTCGAAAGCTTCGCGAAGTTTCTGATTGCCCTTTTCCTGCGCTAAGCGGCGATAGGAAAGGCTGACCTGACCATCTCCGTCACTGACCTTTGTGACGATGGCTTCCATGGTATCTCCCACAGCGGCGACCGTGGTCAGATCCAGGTTGGAATCAGCGGAGTAATCATTGCGAAGAATAATACCGTCAGACTTATAGCCGATGTTTAAGATAATCTCATCCGGCTTGACGCTGATGACGGTGCCTTCCACCACATCTCCATTGCGAACTGTCTTGATGGATTCATCAAGCATCTCCTCAAAACTCATTTCTGACATTCTCTAACTACCTCCTGAATAATAGTGTTCGGGGTCGATGCCCCAGCTGTAATGCCAATTTCGCGAATGGATTGTAGCGTTTCCGGGTCAAGATCAGCTGCAGTCTGGATGAAATAGGTCTTTTTGCATGCCTTCCTGCAGATCTCGAACAGTTTCTGTGAATTTGAACTATTACTCCCACCGATGACCAGCATTACGTCTGCATGTGCCGCAATCCGGGCTGCCTCTTCCTGACGGGTTGCAGTCGCACTGCAGATTGTGTTAACAGCGTTTATATAATATCCTTTTTGACGCATGATTTCAATAAGTTCTTCAAATTTATCGGCCCTGAAAGTGGTCTGAGACACCACAAATACGCGTTTTTCATACGGAATCTGCAATGTGTCTGCATCTTTTGGGTCTGAAATCACCGCATAAGGGGCTCCTTCGGGGATCCAGCCCACGATTCCTTCCACTTCCGGATGGGCATGATTGCCCACAATTACAACAAAATCGCCGGCTTTTGCATGTTCATGCACCAAAGTGTGTATTTTCTTGACGAAGGGACAGGTGGCGTCCACGATTGCAAAACCCTGATTCTCCAGTTCGTCCACGATCCGTTTTGCCACACCGTGAGAACGAAGCACCACGGTTCCCCGGGGATAAAGCTCCTTGTCGGACAGATCGGCGTTCTCTTCCATCACCCGCACGCCCCGGGCCGACAGTTCGGCCACCACGTGTTCGTTGTGGATAATCGGGCCATAGGTGTAAATGGGACCGGAGGCCCGATCGGCCTCTTTTTCAACCAGTTCCACCGCCCGTTTGACGCCGAAGCAGAAACCGGCGCTTTCAGCCAGGACGATCCGTGTTTCCATGTGTGTTCCTTTCTGCGGGTTCTGTGATCCTTCTAACAGGCATATGGCAGGTTTCCGGGGATATCCCGTACACGAAGCCACCTCCTTGTTCTGCCTTAACGCGTCTGTCCTTCCACCAGCTGCAGAATGGCTTCCACCACCTCATCGATGGTCATATCCGAGGAATCCACCAGCACGGCGTCTTCGGCCTGGCGCAGGGGCGCAATGGCCCGGGTCTTATCCCGATGATCCCGTTCCCGGATGTCAGCAAGCACCTGCTCATAATCGTAGGGCACGTTTTTCTGCTGATATTCCAGACAGCGGCGGTTGGCCCGCACTTCGTCGGAGGCGGTCAGATAAACCTTCACCGGCGCATCGGGCAGAATGGTGGTTCCGATGTCCCGGCCATCCATAACCACGTTATAATTATGGGCCAGGTCACGCTGCAGATCCAGCAGTTTCTCCCGCACGGCGGCGTAGGTGCTGGTCAGGGACGCAGCATTTCCGATTTCTTCCGTGCGGATCAGCCCGGAAACGTCCTGATCCATATAAAAGACGTGTTGGGTGCCCTCCAGATGCTCCGCATGGATTTCCATGGGACCCATGGCGGCTGCTACGGCGGCTTCGTCGTGCAGATCCACACCCTTCTGGATCAGGCCGTAGGCGATGGTACGGTACAGCGCACCGGTGTCCACGTACAGGTATCCGAGTTTCGATGCCACAGCTTTCGCGATGGTGCTTTTGCCGGCGCCTGCCGGTCCGTCAATGGCTACATTCATGGTAGGCATTTTGTTTTCTCCTGAAATATACTGGCAAAGATGCATTGCCACTCCTTTCCCAAATCACCGGATTCCTTTTAAGAACAGACGGAACTGACTTCAGCCTGCGGTTTATAATCGCATCTGAATCCGTCGATGCTTAATTCTCTATACCCACTCTACAGAACTCCCTGCAAGATATCCCGTGGACCAGGCGATCTGCAGATTAAAACCGCCGGTGTAGGCGTCCACATCTAAGACTTCCCCTGCAAAATAAAGGCCGCTTACGGTCTGGGATTCCATGGTTTTTGCCCGGATCCCGGATACCTCCACCCCGCCCTGGGTAATGATGGCTTCCGAAAAGCCCCGGGTGCCGGTGGCGGTGAGTTTAAAATGTTTTAACAGCCCGCGGATGATCTCGCGCTCTCCCCGGGTGAGGGTTCCGATCTGCTTTGCGGGATCGATGCCTGTGCGGGCAATCATCACGGGGATCATCTTCCGGGGAAGCAGGTCGTCATAGAAATGGGAAAACTGCTTTCCATGCCGCTCTTCAATCTCCCGCAGCAGCCGGGCGTCCAGCTGTTCCTCCGCAAGCCCGGGCTTTAAGTCGATCTCACAGTCCACAGGCGTCCCATCGGCTAAAATCGATGCGATGTCGCTGGACAATGACAGGCCCAAAGGACCGCTGATGCCAAAGTGGGTAAACAGCATCTCCCCTTCCCGCTGGATGGGCTTCTTTTTCCCGGGCAGAAAGGCCCGCAGGCACACATTCTTCAAAGACAGGCCCTGCATCTGGGGAATGTCCTTTTCCGCTGTGACTAAGGGTACCAGCGCAGGCATGGGTTTTCGCACCGAAAGGCCTGCACTTTCAGCAAAGCGGTAGCCGTCCCCGGTGGAGCCGGTGGTAGGATAAGAAAGCCCGCCGGTGGCCACGATGACCGCATCTGCCGGGAAATGGCCAAGATCGGTTTCCACGCCGTACACACGGCTGTCCTTGGTCTGAATCCGCTTTGCGCAGGTGTTTAAACGGATGGTGACCCCGGCTTCCCGCAGCCGCTTTTCCAGGGCTTTTGTCACGTCGGAAGCGTGATCCGATACGGGAAACATGCGGCCGCCCCGCTCTGTTTTCACCGGTACGCCGGCATCCTCAAGAAAGGCCGCCATATCCCGGTTTGAAAAGGCCGCAAAGGCACTGTACAGAAACCGGGGATTGGAAACGGTCTGCTCCCGGAAGGTTTCCATGGGGGCGTCGTTGGTGAAGTTGCACCGGCCTTTTCCCGTGATGTAGATCTTTTTCCCGAGTTTTTCATTTTTCTCCAGCAGCGTAACCTGATGGCCGGACATGGCCGCCGTGTAGGCCGCCATCATGCCGGCTGCTCCGCCGCCGATTACGATTACTTCACTCATATGTTTCCCCGGACATCCGATGTGTCCGTTTCGTCAGAACAATCCGGCAAAGCCATGCCGTCCCAATGGTATCCTGCAGATTTACGGAACATCCGCAAAGATAAAGGAGCAGTAAAAACTGCTCCTTTCATCATACTAAAACAAATCTGATCAGTCTACATCTTTGATGGAGAAGCTGATGCGGCCCATCTTATCCTTGCCTAAGCAGACCACCTTCACCTCGTCGCCTAAGGTCAGAACATCTTCCACATGGTCGATGCGGTGATGCGCGATCTTGGAGATGTGCACCATGCCTTCCTTGCCCGGTGCGAACTCGATGAACGCGCCGAATTCCTTGATGCTGACCACCTTACCGGTGAGGATCTGGCCCTTTTCGAAGTCGGTCACAATGATGTTGATTAAGCGGATCGCTTCGTTGATGGCATCCATATCGGTACCGGCCACGGAGACGGCGCCGTCATCGGTGATGTCGATCTTCACGCCGGTGCGGTCGATGATCTCGTTGATGGTCTTGCCTCTCTGACCAACCACGTCACCAATCTTCTGGGGATCGATCATGATCTGGATGATCTTCGGGGCATACTTGCTGATTTCGGCTCTCGGCTCGGCGATGGCCGGAATCATGCAGGTGTCCATGATGAACAGGCGGGCCTCATGAGCACGGCGGATGGCTTCTTCCACGATGGGACGGGTCAGACCGTGAATCTTGATGTCCATCTGGATGGCCGTGATGCCTTCACGGGTACCGGTTACCTTGAAGTCCATGTCGCCGAAGAAGTCCTCTAAGCCCTGGATATCGGTAAGCACCAGATAATCGTCGTCGGTTTCGCCGGTCACAAGACCGCAGGAAATACCGGCAACCATCTTCTTGATCGGCACGCCGGCAGCCATCAGAGACATGCAGGACGCACAGGTGGAAGCCATGGAGGTGGAACCGTTGGATTCAAAGGTTTCGGAAACCGCACGGATGGCGTAGGGGAACTCTTCCACCGACGGAAGCACCGGCAGAAGGGCACGCTCGGCAAGAGCGCCATGGCCGATTTCACGGCGTCCCGGTCCGCGGGAGGGTTTGGTCTCACCCACAGAATAGGACGGGAAGTTGTAGTGGTGCATGTAACGCTTCTCGGTGATGTTCTCGTCTAAGCCTTCCACGCGCTGTACTTCGGACAAGGGCGCTAAGGTCACCACGTCGCAGATCTGGGTCTGGCCGCGGG
>JAZPYY010000057.1:0-3940 GCA_045544375.1 Shuttleworthella sp. | reverse complement strand
TATGGGCGCAGCAGCCGGCAACAGCTGCACCGCCGGCAAGTCCAGTCAGTCCAAATGCAGCACAAATGGCTGCGGAACTGATGGGAAGGGTTAGAGCAATGCCAATAATTACAGAAACCAGAATGCCCATGAAGAAGGGCTGCAGTTCTGTGGCCCACATGATCAGGTTGCCCAGCTTCATGGCCGCCGCGCCCAGAGCCGGGGCGATGGCCGCCGAAAGGGCGATACCCACGGCGATGGTCACCAGCGGGGTCACCAAAAGATCCACCTTGGTTTCCTTGGAAACCGCTTTTCCGCATTCTGCCGCGAGGATGGCGATGAACAGAACCGCCAGCGGTCCGCCGGCTCCGCCTAAGGCGTTGGCAGCAAAACCCACCGTGGCCAGAGAAAACAGCACCATAGGCGGACAGTGCAGCGCCGAGCCGATGGCCACTGCCATGGCCGGGCCGCTCATGGCCATGGCCAGACCGCCCACTGTGTAGTCGGATCCGCCCACCGTGGCCACGGTCTGGGTCAGAAAGCCCAGATGGAACGTGGTGCCCAGGGTGTTGATGATCGTGCCGATCAAAAGCGAACAGAACAGACCCTGTGCCATGGCGCCTAAGGCGTCAATGCCGTAACGCTGCAGGGAGATTTCAATGTCTTTGCGTTTCAGAAACGCCAGAAACCGATCCTTCATACTACTATCTTTTCCTTTCCGGCTGCCGCTTTCCCCCTTTTCGCCGCCAGCCTAACCAAATGCAGGTTCCGGGCCTGCCATGCCTTCCCGACCCTCCGGTCAGAAAGATGTTCTTTCACGTTTCCCCTTTCCCTTTTGAGGTTTATAATGCCGGCTTTTCACCGGCCATCCGCTCCAGCAGCAGTCCGCAGACCAGTTCGGGACGCACATTCGCCGTCCACCGGGCGCGGGCTTCTTCCAGTGCATCCAGAGCGTCTTTGATATGCTGCCAGGATACGTCCTTCGCGATCTCCGAAAGCGCCGTTCGATCCGATACGAACGCGATTCGGGATGCGGGATCCGTCGTCTGGGCGGAATTCTGGCCGCCCGCTGCATCCGATTGCAGTTTCCGCAGACCTGCGGCGATCTGCGCCGCTGTCCCGTCCTGGGATTTTATCAGCATCAGATCCCGAAGCCATACCTGCATCAGAGACAGCTTCTGGGGAAGCAGATCCTTCTCCTGGGCCAGTTCCTTCTGCCAGGCCAGGCGCTGGCTGTAGGTGCTGTTCCAGACCTGCCGCATGATGGCAGAGATCTGATCCTTCTGGGCTTCAAATTCCGAGGATGTGGCCAGGCGCACGGCGCGACCTAAGTTATTCTGGGCAAATGATGCGATGGACCGGGCGCGGTAATCCGGCACAGACACCTGCTCCATCAGATAATTGATGATTTCGGCGTCCGCCACGGGGCGCATGACAAGTTCCACGCACCGGGATCGAATGGTGGGCAGAAGGGCCGCAGCGTGGGTGGACAGCAGGATCAGCACAGCGTAGGGCGGCGGTTCTTCGATGGTTTTTAACAGCGCATTCTGCGCCGATTCGTTCATCTTTTCCGCTTCGTCGATGATATAAACCTTATAGCTGCCGTAGGGCCGGTTGCCCACGTCGTGAATCACCTGGGTGCGGATGTCTTCCACGGAAATGGTGTTGGGTTTTTCATGGGCGACCCGGTGCAGATCCGGATGCATGCCTTCGGCGATCCGACGGCAGGAGGGACAGTGTCCGCAGGCCTCGGCGCCGCCTTCCTCGCACAGCAGCGCGGCTGCAAAGGCCATGGCTAAGGGCATCCGTCCGCTGCCTTCTTCGCCGCAGAGCATGTAGGCGTGGCTGACCTTGCCTTTTTCAATGGCCCGCTTCAGATGGCGCACATTTTCTGATTGTCCGATGATTTCTGAAAAACGCATTCTCACGCCTTTCCAATCCAGTCGCGGACATCGGCGAGGGTCTGATCCAGATCCACATTTTCAATCACGTCCGCAATGTGTGCTTCCGCCAGCTTTTCCGGGGCAAAATCCGCCTCGTCCGCCAGAAAGCGCCGGCAGAGTTCCGCGTATTTCGGCTGTTCCTGCTTCCGCTCCCGGCGCAGTGCGCGCTCTAAGCGCTCACCGTCTTCTACATATATAAAGACCGCCGCCACGGCCGCCGCTCCGAAGTACCCCCGAAGGGACCGCACCTGTTCCGGCGTGGCCACCATCAGATAACTGTGCTTTGCAAGATCAATCTGTCCGTCGTCCGCCGTGAAATAATGCCAGTCCCCGTGCACCGTGTGATAGGTGCGGCGCTCGATGATCCGGCCTTCCGACTCCATCTTCTCCATCTGCGAAAGGCTGCAGAAATGATATTCCCGGCCTTCCTCTTCTCCGTCGCGGATGGGACGGGTGGTATAGGAGACCACCTGACGCAGGCCCGTAGCCTCATCCGCCATGAGCCGCTGATAAATCGCATCCTTTCCGGAGGCGCTCTTCCCTGTAAGACAGAAAATCTTTCCCATAACTGAAGCAGTTCTCCCCTTTGGTTTTTCGTGCCTGAATCATTCTATGGCTTAGGTGCCCGCGTTGTCAAATGCAAATACAGCCCTGAACTCGGATTGGACTACGTTGGGCCTACTCGTCCTTTTCCATGGCCTCCCGAATCCACGCAGCAATGCGGGCGAACACGATCACCAGCTCCCCATCGTAGATGCGCACCGGGATATCCGCGTCGATGGGATAGACGGCCGCGGGGGATTCGTCCTCAAAGAAGTATGTGAGAACATGCTCCTTAAATGGGTCAATGATCCAGTATTCCCGCACCCCGGCTTCGTGATACTTGTCCGCTTTCTTTATATAGTCTTTTCGGCTGGTGGAGGGAGACGTGACCTCCGCCACAAAGTCCGGTGAGCCAAAGAGCCGCTGGCGCCTTTCCTTTTCCGGGTGGCAGAGAATCAGCACATCCGGCTGCACCATGGTTCGATCATCCTCGTCCAACTGTACATCCACCGGGGAAATATACGGTCGGCAGCTTCCGCCCCGGTCGTAGATATAGTTTGCAATCTGCCGATAGATTTCGCCGGCAATCATCTGATGCATCGGAACCGGCGCCGACATCAGATATAAGACACCATCGATCAGCTCCGCCCGCACGTCATCGGGCAGGGCAAGATAGTCGTCAACCGTGTATGTTCCCTGAGGTTTTGAACCGAAGGTAAACCGCCCCAGCTGATCCGGCGCGCTGATTCCAAAAGAAAGCGCCGCCGTTCCGTCCGTGAACAGTTCGGCCCGACGGGCCGCCTTTTTACGGTTTTCAGCACCGAAAGGCGCCTCCGGCTCCCGTAAAACATCTGTCACAGTTTCTCTGCCGCCGGTGTAATAAAACGCAGGCCTGGTCCCGGAAGGTTTCGCGTCCAGTTTCCGGAACGCTTCCTCCAACGCCGCTAACGTGCGATAGCGAGGATGGGCCGTTTCCCCGGAAAACACCTTGCGAACGGTGGATTCCGGCAGACCTGCTTTTTCCGCCAGAAGACTGCTGCTGTATCCACCCTCCTGTTTCCGCTGTTTCATTTCGCTGATGTTCATCGACACGCCTCCTGCAAAAGTTTCCCCTGGCGTTGCACCCGTCCGAGGCGGCTTATCAGCAGCCAACGGCACGGGTTCTCAACTTAAAATCCAATCCCATTTTATCTCAAAGAATCGTTTCTTTCAATCGAATTTTGCCCGTTTCCTGCCCGTTTTTATCCGTTTTCGCCCATTTTCGTCGTTTCGCAATGCGCACATCTCGCGGCCTTGCCGCCCATCCGATTCGGTTTCCCTTGAGCCATGCTCGACAAACTCGCGAACGTTCCGTTCGCTCGTTGTCACGGCATTCGCCGTATGCGTCCTCGAAGAAAGCAGCTCATGCAAACCAGTTTGCATCGCTGCTTTCTTTTCGTCCGCACATGGCTCATTGCTTCGATCGGATGGGCAGG
>JAZPYY010000056.1:0-3097 GCA_045544375.1 Shuttleworthella sp. | reverse complement strand
GCGCTTTTAGCCGAGGAAAGATCCACTCCCTACGGAGACTGCGCGCGAAGGCTCTCCTGAGCGTGCTAGTCGCAGTTGGGAGTTAGCTTCTCCGAGGCGTTGCGCCCGTCCGCGGTGGCATATCAGCTGTCGACGGCGCTGGTTCACACTTGAAAAATCTATACTTTTTCGCCTGATTCGGTTATAGTATTACTTGCTGTTTTTCACTTTAACATATGAGGAACCATGATATGAATACAGATCACGAAACAGAACAAATCTCCGCCACACCGGCCATGACCCGTGCCTGCGGTATCTTAATGCCGGTGTTTTCTTTGCCTTCCGAGGGCGGCATCGGCTGCTTTTCAAAGGAAGCTTTTGAGTTTGTGGACTTCCTGTCCGATGCGGGCCAGCGTTACTGGCAGATCCTGCCCATGGGCCCCACGGGCTACGGCGATTCTCCCTACCAGCCCTTCTCGGCTTTTGCGGGCAATCCCTATTTTATCGCCCCCGACGACCTGGTGCGCCGCGGATGGCTCACCGCCGACGAAGTAAAAAGCTGCCCCATGGGAAGCGACGTGAACAAGGTGGATTACGGCGCGCTTTACGAGCACCGCTATGTATTGCTTCACAAGGCCTATGATCGGTTCCTGGCAGCGATGGCTCAGGGAGAAAAGGCGGATAACGACGGCCTGTGCGAAACCTTCCTGTTAAAGCACGCGCCGGCGAAACCGGAGACCGCAAAGGATCCGGCGGCGGAAGCGGAAAAGGAAAACGGCGCCGATCCGGCAGCAAATCCGAATGGCGATCCGAACGGGAATGAGAAGCCGGATCTGAATGTGAATCCGAATGCGGACCTGGATAAAAACCAGAATGACATTCTGGTTTCTGACAAGGCTGAAGAACCGGCGGATCCGGTGACGGCAGCGCTGTGCGCCATTTCTGATCGAAAAGATCAGAAGACGCTGAAGGAAGACTATGAAGACTTCCTGAAAGAGAGCGCCGACTGGCTGGAAGATTACGTGCTGTTTACAGCTGTGAAACAATCCCAGGGCGGAAAGAGCTGGCAGGACTGGGATGCACCCCTGCGCCTGCGGGATACGAAGGCCCTGGCCGAGGCGGCGGAATCCTTAAAAGACGAGATGGATTTCCAGCGGTTTCTGCAGTACGTTTTTGAGCGTCAGTGGGAAGCCCTGCACACATA
Organism: Shuttleworthella sp.; assembly: GCA_045544375.1. Classification (GTDB taxonomy): domain Bacteria; phylum Bacillota; class Clostridia; order Lachnospirales; family Lachnospiraceae; genus Shuttleworthia. The sequence goes on along the minus strand of JAZPYY010000056.1, from coordinate 1,914 downwards.
TGCCACAGCCCGGGGCGTTGCCATCATCGGCGACATTCCCTTCTACATGGCCCCGGACAGCGCGGATGTGTGGTCCCACCCCGAACTGTTCCAGATGGATGAAGACCGCATACCCACCGGGGTAGCCGGCTGCGCACCGGATGTCTTTTCCGCCACCGGCCAGCTGTGGGGCAATCCGCTGTATGATTGGGATTATCAGAAAACCACATCCTATGAATGGTGGATGCGCCGGATGGCTCGAAACGCCCAGCTGGCGGACGTGCTGCGCTACGACCACTTCCATGGATTCGCGGCCTACTACGACGTGCCCTACGGCGACGAGACCGCCGAGAACGGAAAGATGCACGACGGCCCGGGCATGGATTTCTTCCTTGAATTAAAGCGCCGCTTTGGCGAGCTGCCCATCATTGCCGAGGATTTAGGTGTGGTGACGCCGAAAAACCAGAAGCTGCTTCGCGACAGCGGTTTTCCGGGGATGAAGGTGCTGCAGTTTGCCTTTGGCGCCTACGACAGCGAGTATTTAAATCATCATCACATCAAAAACTGTGTGGTATACACCGGTACCCACGACAACCCCACCATCCGGGAATGGCTGGGCTCCTTAAGCGACGGCGAACGCGCCTTCGTGCGGGCATACATCCATTCCGAATTCACGGATGAGGGCGGCTTTGTGTGGGACTTCATCCGGGAGGCCTACCGTTCCGTGGCGGATCTGTGCATCATTCCGCTGCAGGATTATCTGGTGAAGGGCAAGGAAGCCCGCATCAATACCCCCAGCGTGGCCTGGGGTAACTGGCAGTGGCGCTTAGAGCCCAACTTCCTGTCCAGGGAACTGGCGAAGAGCATCCGCGGTCTGGCGGAACTGTACCGCCGTACTCAGGCGTAACGACACGGGAATTCAAGCCACAGCCGAAAGGGCGCGATGAGGGTACAGCCTGACATGGCTTGTTTCATGCCCTTTCGGCAGAGACGTGTCAATTGGAATATATAAGAAAGAAACGAGAGGTTGCAGCGATGCGCAAAAAAGAACGGGCGCTTCTGCTTATTGAGCGCCTGAAAACCGAATATCCGGATGCCCACTGCACCTTAGATTACAAAGATGCGTGGCAGCTTTTGGTTTCTGTCCGCTTGGCGGCCCAGTGTACGGACGCCCGGGTGGACATGATCACGCCAAAGCTGTATGCAAAGTTTCCCACGGTGGAAGCCTTAGCTCAGGCCGAGGTGTCCGAGATCGAAGAGATCGTCCGCCCCTGCGGATTAGGGCCCAGCAAGGCCCGGGACATTTCCGCCTGCATGAAGATCATCCATGAGCAGTATGCCGACGGCGTGCCGGATACCATGGAAGAACTGTTGAAACTTCCCGGCGTGGGCCGCAAAAGCGCCAATCTGGTGCTGGGCGACGTGTTCGGTCAGCCGGCCATCGTAACGGATACCCACTGCATCCGTCTATCCAACCGGATGGGTCTGGTGGACGGGATCAAGGAGCCAGTGAAGGTGGAAATGGCCCTGCGCAAGATCATTCCTCCCGAGGAAGGAAACGATCTTTGCCACCGGTTTGTGCTGCACGGGCGGGCGGTGTGCACGGCGCGAAAGCCTGACTGCGAACACTGCTGCTGTGCGGATGTGTGCGCCCAAATCCTTTGAAGGGAAAGAACGCATAAAGCCTGAATATACAGGCAAAAATGTGCAAGGACTGAATGCGTAAAGATCGAAGGCGCAAAGACCGAATGCGTAAAGATCGAAGACGCAAAGCCCGAACGAGAAGATAAGGACGTTTATAAAAGGAGAGCCCGTTTGGAAGAATCACGAGTGCTGTCCCGGGACGCCATCAAGCTGATTGCGGTCCTGGCCATGCTTTTAAATCATATGGCCCATGTGTTTGTGCCCATGTTTTCCACACCCTGGATCATCATG
>JAZPYY010000055.1:0-10448 GCA_045544375.1 Shuttleworthella sp. | reverse complement strand
CCGAGCAGACGCGCGCAGAGCCGCCCATAGACGACGAAGCGAGGACCTTATGTGAAACTCGGCAGCTGAGCAGAAAAACCCGTTTCTGCCGCCGGCGTGTTCATCTGAAAAAACTATACTTTTTGCGGATTCGCTGTATTTTTTTCTTTGTGATATACTATGACATCATACTGGTTTTGCAGAAGGGAGGATAGACGTATGCAGACACAGGAAGGCGCTTGTCTTGCGAAGGTTGCCGAGAAACTTCATCTGACGAATTTTACGGAGCAGATCGATCTGGAGCAGCATTTCGTGAAGAAGGCGGACGTGAACCGGCCGGCCCTGCAGCTGAACGGTTTCTATGAGCATTTCGAGGTGAACCGCATCCAGGTTATCGGCATGGTGGAAAATGCCTACATGGAGCACAAAAGCCCCCAAGAGCGAAAGGAGATCTTCAACACCCTGCTTTCCCATGAGATTCCGGCCATCATCCTCTGCCGCAGCTATCAGCCGGAGCAGAGCCTGTTGGACGCCGCCTATCATTACAACATTCCGGTGCTGGGCACGGAACAGTCTACCTCCAGCTTCATGTCCGAGCTGATCTATCTGCTGAACATCGAACTGGCGCCCTGCACCCGCATTCACGGCGTTCTGGTGGATGTCTACGGTGAAGGCCTCTTGATCACCGGCGAGAGCGGCATCGGTAAATCCGAGGCGGCCCTGGAACTGGTGCGCCGCGGCCATCGTCTGGTGGCGGACGACGTGGTGGAAATCCGCAAGATCAACGAGCACACCCTGCGGGGATCCTCCCCCTCCATCACCAAGCACCTGATCGAGCTGCGAGGCATCGGTATCATCGACGTCAAGAGCCTGTACGGTGTTGAATGTGTCAAGGAATCCCAGAACATCGATCTGGTCATCAAGCTGGAGGACTGGAAGAGCGACAACGAATACGACCGGCTGGGCTTAAACGACGAGTACATCGATATTCTGGGCAAGCAGGTGGTGTGCCATTCTCTGCCCATTCGTCCGGGCCGGAACTTAGCCGTCATCTGCGAGACCGCGGCTGTCAACCACCGCCAGAAGAAGATGGGCTACAACGCCGCCCAGGAACTGTACCGTCGGGTACGGCGCGGCATGGAAGGTGAATAATATTAAGATTCAAACGCCAAAAGTCCGACTCCGCGCGAATCAGTACTTTTGGCGACTTAATCATATTAACAAGGAAAGGTAACTACAGTGGAACGCAAAAACGCATGGAATAAGTACAGCTTGGCGGAGGACCGCGCAAAAATCATGGAATATGCCGAGGGCTATCGGCAGTTCCTTTCAGACTGCAAGACCGAGCGGGAGTGCACGGCCTGGTTCGCAAAGGAAGCCGAAAAGGCCGGTTTTCGGAATTTAGACGAAGTCATTGAAAAGGGCGAGCGCCTGACCGCCGGGGATAAAGTGTACCGCACCAATCAAGGCAAGATGATGGCGCTGTTTGTGGTGGGCAGCGACCCGGTGGAGTGCGGCATGAACATCTTAGGCGCCCACATCGATTCTCCCCGCATCGACTTAAAGCAGGTGCCCCTGACGGAGGACGTGCTGTACCGCAGCCATTTTGCCATGCTGGACACCCATTATTACGGCGGTGTCAAGAAGTACCAGTGGGTTACCCTTCCCCTGGCCATCCACGGCGTGGTGGCGAAGAAGGACGGCAGTGTGGTGAACATCTGCATCGGCGAGGACCCGGCGGATCCGGTGTTTGGCATTTCCGATCTTCTGATTCACCTGTCCGCCGACCAGTTAAAGAAGACCGGCGACAAGGTGGTGGAAGGCGAAGACCTAAACGTGCTGTTTGGCACGATTCCGCTTTCGGAGGATGAAGATCCGGATACGAAGCTGCGGGTGAAGGCCAACGTGCTTCGCATTTTAAAAGAGACCTACGGAATCGAGGAAGAGGACTTCATTTCCGCCGAAATCGAAATCGTTCCGGCGGGTCCGGCCCGGGATTACGGTATCGACCGCAGCCTGATCATGGGTTACGGCCACGACGACCGGGTGTGCGCCTATCCTTCCTTTAAGGCCATCCTGGAGGCCCCGGCGGCAAAGCGCACCTTTGCCTGCCTTTTAGTGGACAAGGAAGAAATCGGCAGCGTGGGTGCTACGGGCATGCAGTCCCGGTTCTTTGAGAACACGGTGGCCGAACTGATCAATCTCTGCGGCGATTATTCCGAACTGGCCGTGCGCCGGGCGATGGCCAATTCCATGGCCCTTTCCTCGGATGTATCCGCAGGCATGGATCCCAACTATCCCTCTGTGATGGAACCCGAAAACGCGGCGTATTTGGGCCAGGGTCTGGTGTTTAACAAGTACACCGGCTCCCGGGGCAAATCCGGTTCCAACGATGCCAGCGCCGAATACATGGGCGCTTTGCGCAGCCTGCTTGACACTGCGGATGTCAGCTGGCAGACCGCGGAATTAGGCAAGGTGGACCAGGGCGGCGGCGGAACCATCGCCTACATTCTGGGTAATTACAGTATGAAAGTGATCGACAGCGGCGTCGCCGTGCTGAACATGCACGCTCCCTGGGAACTGATCAGCAAGGTGGATCTGTATGAAGCCATGCGCGGCTATGTCGCCTTTCTTGCCATGGAATAAGGATGCGGTATGAGCAGTACAGAAAACTGGCGCAGTGTTCTTTCAAAGGCGCTTCCTGAGCTGACCATCGAAGAACAGGTGCCCATGAGCACGCTAACGACCTTTCGCATCGGCGGACCGGCGGATCTTTTAGTCCGGCCCCGGGCCGACCAGATGCCTGCACTGATGAATCTCTGCAGAAGGGAAGACATTCCCTGCACTGTTATCGGCCACGGCAGCAACCTTCTGGTGGCGGATGCGGGCATCCGCGGACTGGTGGTGCTCATCGCCGAGCCCATGAGCGCCTGCCGGATCGAAGGAATCCAAATGGAAGCCGAGGCCGGCGTGCTGCTGTCGCGGATGGCGGCTGCGGCCACCAAAGAAGGCCTTTCCGGTCTGGAATTTGCCGCAGGCATTCCTGGAAGCTTAGGGGGCGCGGTGATGATGAACGCCGGGGCCTATGGCGGACAGATGGCGGACGTGGTCACGGAGGTGACGGTTCTGAATCCGGCAGGGGAGGTGGTTACCATTCCCGGAAGCGAGATGGATTTTGGCTACCGCCACAGCCGGCTGGAAACCGAGGGCGGCATTGTCCTTTCTGCCCGGATGCAGCTTCATCCCGATGATCCCGGCCTGATCCGGGAGAGGATCGAGGAACTGCGGCAGAAGCGGGTGGAAAAGCAGCCATTAGATCTGCCCAGCGCCGGCAGCGCCTTTAAGCGTCCGGAGGGGCATTTCGCCGGAAAACTCATTGAGGAAGCCGGCCTTCGGGGGTTTCGCATCGGAGACGCCATGGTTTCCGAAAAGCACTGCGGTTTTGTGGTGAATGTGGGATCGGCCACAGCTAAAGACGTTCGGCAGCTGCTTTCGGAAGTGGCAGAACGGGTATATGAGCACAGCGGAATCCGCATCGAGCCGGAAATCCGCTTTGTGGGAGCGTTTTAAGAAATGACATTTTCGGGAAGCGTAAAAGAGGAGCTTTCCGGCCGGATGCCCCGAAAGACGCACTGCTGCCGGGCGGAATGCGCAGCCATGCTGCTGTTCGGCTTTAAGGCGGCCGCGTCAAAGGACGGGCCTGTGCTGCAGCTTGTGATGACCCAGGAGCCGGCCAGGAGAAAGTGCTTTACTTTGCTTCATAAAACAGGTACCATGGACAGCAGTGACGAAATACGAAACATCATGCTGTCCGACGTGCTGTCGGCCGGGTTCGGATTTGTGACGGATGAAGACAATAATCTGATCCTTCCGGCGGATGCGGCACTGACGGAGCGGGCCTGCTGCCGGCGGGCATTTATCCGAGGGGCGTTTTTAAGCTGCGGATCCATCAACGATCCTCAGAAATCCGCCCATCTGGAATTTGCCTGTCAAAGCGAAGAGACAGCGTCACTTTTGTGCGGCCTTCTTCGCAAAGAGGTTTCGAAGGTTCATCGAACCACCCGATCAGGCCGGCATGTGGTATACTTAAAAGACGGGACCGACATCTCGACGGTACTTGCACTCATGGAAGCGCCCGTGGCCGTAATGGCTTTTGAAAACGGCCGTATTTTTAAGGAAATCCGAAGCGGGATCAACCGAAAGGTGAACTGCGAAGCGGCAAATATTTCCAAGACGGTATCGGCGGCGGTGCGGCAGATCGAAGAGATCCGCTTCATCGAGGCAAACGGCGGACTTTCACAGCTGCCGGAAAGCCTTCAGGAAATCGCCAGACTGCGCGTTTCACAGGAAGATCTGACACTTGAGGATTTAGGTCAGCTGTTAGTTCCGCCGGTGGGAAAATCCGGTGTGAATCACCGGCTGCGGCGGATCAGCGCATTCGCCGGAAAATTAGGGTTTACAGGAGGAAACGGTAAATGAAAAGGGACGTTGTGGTTACGATGCCGGAATCGCTGGAAGCGACGCCGATTGCTCATCTGGTGCAGCTTGCGAATCGGTTTGAGAGCCGCATTTACTTCGAGATGGAGCAGACCTCTGGAAGAACGCGCGTCAATGCCAAGAGCATCATGGGCATGATGAGCCTGATGCTGACACCCGGTTCTGCGGTCACCGTGATCGCGGAAGGAGAGGATGAAGCGCAGGCCGTCGAGGAAATGGAAGCGTTTCTGACGGCTGCCGCACAGGCAGACTAAAGGCCATCCTATCCGGTCAGAATATCGGAGAATAAGGGACGGCTGTATGTGAAATCGGCACCGCGGCAGCTTACGGGCAGCCGCGGTGCCCTTCACGTTATTAAGGGAAAAGAAATGAAAAAACTGCTGTTTATTGCAAATCTGCGCTCAGGACGGGCTCAGATCCGGCCGCTTCTGGGAGATATCCTGGAAACATTTGTCCGGGTGGGGTATGAAGTGAGCGTTCACATTACCCAGTGCCAGGGCGACGCCGAGGTGGTGGCCCGGGAGCGGGCGGCCACCGTGGACCGGATCGTCTGCAGCGGCGGCGACGGCACCTTAGACGAGGTGGTCAGCGGCGTGATGCAAAGCGGATGCACCGTGCCCGTGGGATATATTCCTGCCGGAAGCACCAACGATTTCGCATCCTCCGTGGGCATCAGCAAGGATATGATAAAAGCCGCGGAAGCAGCCTGCGGCGGGCGGCTGTTTCCCTGCGACGTGGGCCGGTTCAATGACGGACATTTCATCTACGTGGCAGCCTTTGGTATGTTCACGGAAGTATCCTATCAGACGCCCCAGGAGATGAAAAACATCTTCGGTCACGCGGCTTACGTCATCGAGGGCATGCGCCAGCTGGCGGACATCCCGGTGTTCCGCATGGAAGTGGAATGGAACGGCCAGCGGGTATATGACGACTTTATCTACGGCATGGTAACCAACGCCAAAACCGTAGGAGGCTTCTCCGGACTCATCGCACCGCCGGTGGACTTAAGCGACGGCCGGTTTGAAGTAACATTAATCCGCCTTCCCCGCACACCCATGGACTGGAACGAAGTCATCACCTACCTCACCGGAGCACGGGAATCCACGGAAATGATCGTATCCTTCCAGACCAGCGAAGTAAGCTTCGCGGCAAGGGAACGGGTACCCTGGACGCTGGACGGCGAAGCCGGAGGAGCACATGCACAGGTGGAGATCCGGAGTCTGTGCCAGGCGCTGAATCTGGTGGTGCCGTAGAGTTGGGTATAAAAAACAGGCCTTCCCCGCGCGAAATGACGCGCGGGGAAGGTCTGTTTTTTTATACCCTGCTCCCCGGCCAGAAGAGCCGGACGTTTATATGCTTGGTGCTGTCACCGCCCGCGGGTGTCTCATTTTTATGATCGGTAGAGTTGGCTCCGTGAAAAGAAGGACCTTCCTCGGCGCGTCATTTCGCGCCGGGAAGGCCCTTCTTTCACGGGTAGCAAATCCCATTACTCTTCATAAAAATGCAGACCATTCCACAACTCCATAAAGGGTTCCAGATCCACGTTTTCGGTGCGGGAATCCGCATCGAAGATGCGAATGGGCGTGTGGTGTCCGGCATAGGGCCCCCAGGTTTCTCCGGGATCGCCGGTTTTCATGAACCGCACCCAGCTGCCGTGCATGGCCCGGATCAGGGATTCCTGGGCCTGGGAGTCCTGTCCGAAGATAAACTGGCCGAAACCGTTGTCGCGGACGGCGAACACTGCAGGCAGTTCAAAGGCGTGGCAGGCGCCCATGCCGGTGGCCAGGCCGCTTTCCGAGACGAACTCATAACGGTACATCCAGACCTTGTCGGTGTTCTTTTTCTGGGCATCCGCCACCTTAATGGCCGGGAAGACAAAGGCATGATCCGTGGCGAAGTTGATGAAAACCCGCGCATCGCCGGCCCGGATACCGTCTTCCATGTGTGCCGGCGGTTCTTTCATTTCTCTTAATGCATCCAAAGTGATTTCCGTCAGTTCCTCCGCTGTCTGGGGATCGTACCAGGATACCATATCCGCCAGGCGGTCCGTGCAGCTGTTCTTTTCAAACATATCCGCAATCATGGACCAGCTGTTGGGGAAGTTGGTGGCTTCTCTGCGAACAAACATGGCGCCTTCGTGCAGGTTGGTGCCGATGATGAGAGAAACGTCCGCCGCGCTGCCGTTTTCGATGGCTTCGATGGGATGCAGGGGCAGCAGATCGTCAATCACCGGGCTGGGCAGGTAGATGCCGGGATTGCGGTACTGGTGCTGCTCCGCCACAAAGGAGTTCCCCTTCTGCATATCCTCCGGGGAAATGGTCAGAAGCTTCGGCACGTCATCCTCGGTCCATCCCATGCCCTCCAGAAACAGATCGGTGTTGCGTTTTGCGATTTCCTTCGTCATCAGACACACGGGAACGCCGCTTTCGGCGATGACCTTTGCAAACAGTCCTTTTACAGCCGGTACGGCCATCAGTGTCAGTACCGCGCCGCCGCCGGCCGACTCGCCGCCGATGGTGATGTTGTCGGGATCGCCGCCGAAGGAAGCGATGTTGTCGTGAATCCAATGCAGCGCCAGAACCATGTCCGACAGGCCGCAGTTGCTGTCAAAGGCTTCGCCGCCCTTGCAGAGGGTAAAGTCATAAAAGCCAAGCACGTTCAGCCGGTACTGGAAGGAGACGAAAATCACGCCGTCCTTCGCAAACGCGCTGCCGTCCAACAGGGGATCACTGGTTGCGCCGGTGTTGTATCCGCCGCCGTGAATGAAGACGTACACCGGCAGGCGGTCAGATGGATCTGTATTATCAGGCGTCATAATATTGACGAAGAGGCAGTCTTCACTTCCTTTAAACGCGCCCCGGTCAATCTGGCAGGAGGCTTCGCCGAAGTCGGCGGCGTCAAAAACACCTTCCCAGGGATCGTTGGCCACCGAGCGGCGGAAGCGAAGGGGGCCCACCGGCGGTTTTGCGTAGGGGATGCCCAGGTACTTGATAACGCCGTCCCGGTTGTAGCCGCGAACGTCGCCTAAGGTCGTGTGACGAATACAGGTTTCCATGATTTGATCCTTTCCGAAAACAGTTTTTATGATTACACTTCAAAAAACAGGATGTGCAGCCCGTCCTCCATCATGTGACCTTCCCCTTCGAAACGGGTCTGGCACAGATAGGGATACAGATCCTCGCTGTCCGTATAGAAGGTGGGAACGGTGTGGAAGGGCATGGCGTGTTCGCCGCGCTCGTCAAACCAGCCGTTGTTTTCAATGTAGATGTGGGCATCTTTGCCTGCCCGATCCTTGCCCGTCAGCATGTAGCGGGCGCTCATGTGCCGCACCTTCGCTGCGTTGACCACCTGGGTGTCCACGCCGCAGGGTTCTACGATGCCGGTAAACAGCTCGGAATCCACATGGCCTTTAAAGGGGATCATCAGCACTTCACCGTTGGCGGCCTTCAGTTCCAGGGAAGGACCGTTGGCTTCAATAAAGATATCAAGAATGGGTTTACGACTGTCCATGACTGCCTCCTTTATGGGATATTTCGGTTTTCATGGCTTAAAGATAGACCACAAAGCAGGATTTATATATCGTTTTTATGATGCAAATGTCGGGAAAACGCAAAAATGACATAAAAAGCCCTTCGCGGGGGGGATGAAAACGGGAATGCTTCTTATGAAAACGAATCATCGGCAGGAGGTGAAACCGGGAAATCTTCCTAATAAAAGCGAGCTATAGCCAGGTGATGCGGCCAGACGTGTTTCACATCATAACAGAGCCACCGCTAAAAAAGCTGGCGAGAAAATCCTGTAATCAGGAGAAAAATTCTTATAAAAGTGTTGACAAAACGATAAAACCAGGGTTCGCTCCGTGATAAGATCGGTTCATCAGAAGGAAACACCCTCCTGGCAGCGGTTCCGTTTGAGAAAGGCAAAGGGAGAGCCGCAAAGGAACCGAAGAGAGGGGTTTTAAGGGAAGGGCGTTTCCGGATTCGAAAAAGGTTTCTGTTGCCAATTACAGAAATGACAATCAGAGAAATGAACCCGAAGGAGGAGATCATGAAGCAGAAGTTTATGAAGAAACTTGCTCTTGCACTGGCTGCGGTAACGGCGGCAACGTCTGTCCTTACCGGCTGCGGCGGCAGCGGCAAAGCAGATGCCAACACATCCTTTTCCTGGCTTTTGGACATCGGTGTGGACAGCTACTATTACGAAGACTTTGATGAGAACCCGGTAGCCAAGTACTGGCTGGCCAAGGACTGGACTTCGGACGGATCCACCTCAAAGGTGCAGATCGATTTCATCACACCGCCCCAGGATTCCGCGCAGGATAACTTCAACACCCTGCTGGCTACCAAGGAATATCCGGATGTCATGGGCATGATCAACGCTTCCGAGACCCCGGCCACCCTTTATGAGCAGGGCATCGTCATTGACCTGACCGAGCTGGTGGACAAATACATGCCCAACTACAAGGCCTGGCTGGATGCCAACCCGGTGTATGCTCAGCAGATGGTTTCTCACGTCAACGGCGAAGAAAAAATGCTGATGCTCTATACGGTAAATGACGCGCTTAGCGTCCCGTGGGAAGCATTCATGTATCGCCGCGACTGGATCTTAAAGTACGGCACGAACCCGGAAACCGGCGAAGCCTTTACCGGCGGCTGGAACGCGGATAAGACAGCCTGGTCCGATGACATCGTGTTCCCCAGCGGCGGCCCGGATCCGGTTTACATTTCTGACTGGGAATGGATGTTTGACATCTTTGCGACGGCGCTGGAAGACCTGGGCGTGGAAGACGGCTATCCTTTCCAGATGATGTACACCGGTTACTATGCCGATGGTGACTTAAACTCCAGCTTCGGCGGCGGCCGGATCGGCACCTATGTTACAAAAGATGGCGACGTGGCTTACGGTGCGGACACCGAAAGCGCCCGCGCATACATCCAGTGCCTGAATCACTGGTATGAAGAGGGATGGCTGGATCAGGATTTCGAAGAGAATTCCAGCGATGACGCGTTCTTTATGATCGACACCGAAAGCGTTTTCACCGGCAAAGTGGGTATGTGGATCGGCGTTACCAACCAGCTGGAAGGTCTGTTAGACAACGGCGAAGCTGCCACGGCAGGCGCTTATGTTGCCGCTGCGGCTCAGCCCATCAACGACATCTACGGCGACGCTTCCTGCCAGAACGTTGTTCCGGATACCTTCTATCAGAACACCATGTTCTCCAGCGGTGTGGTTCTGACCAACAAGACCGAAGGCAAGGATGTGGGCAAGCTTCTGACCGCCATCGACTTTATGTACTCCCGCGAAGGTTCTTTGATGCTGACTGCCGGCCTGAACAAGGAACAGCAGGCGGAGGCGAAGGATCCGGTTTATGATGAATATGGCCTGTCTGACGGTGCATACACGCTGGAGGAGAAAGACGGCGAAGAATACATCATCATGAGCCCGGCGATGGTGGCAACAGACGGACTGCTCACTGCAGCCTCCGGCCAGCGTCTGGTGGGCATGGGTGCCCAGAAGAATATGGACCTCGGTTACTCCGAAGGTGCGCAGTATTATCTGGAGCAGGCGATTCTTTACGAGGCAACCGGTAACCTGGGTGTGGCTTACACCGGTCTTCTTTCTTCGGAAGTCAGCGCGGAAGTCAGCGCCATCAACACCACGGTGAACACCTATCTGGCCACCCAGATTCCGGAATTCATCACCGGCCGTGCGGACATCGATGACGATGCCCAGTGGCAGGCCTATGTGGATCAGCTTAAAGAGTATGGTGCACATCGCCAGGCAGATGAAATCAACAAGGCTCTTGCAGGCGAATAAAAAAACAGATCAATGAATGAATGATAAGAGGACGGGCGGCGAAACCCCCCCCTCCTTTTGCGCGATAAGGCCTGAGCAGGCGCGCGTGCTCGCACGCGAAGCATGCGAGGGCCAACGTACATCGAGCGGCAAGGCCGCGAGATGTGCGCATCGCG
>JAZPYY010000054.1:0-13218 GCA_045544375.1 Shuttleworthella sp. | reverse complement strand
CACAACGAGGGCGAAGTGGAGGGAAACCTCCACGAAAGCCCGAGTTGTGGGAGCGCGGTGGGAGCACGAAGTGCGAAGCCGCGCGAATCAGTACAAGTCGGAGGCCAAGCGGTCTTAGGAAGACAAACCAAATGATCAACTCCTTGGCTCACAGAACGACATGGCTACGATCCGACTCCACAACGAGGGCGAAGTGGAGGGAAACCTCCACGAAAGCCCGAGTTGTGGGAGCGCGGTGGGAGCACGAAGTGCGAAGCCGCGCGAATCAGTACTTTTGGCGACTTAATCTTATGATGTCCAATTATGATTTCCAGAAAACGCTGTTGACGTAATACTGGATTTTGGTGCGCTGTCGGCCGATGATGAACCGGTCGTTGATACGCTTCTGAATGACACGGCAGTCTTCACGGGTGGTGTTCATCAGAAGCACCAGGTACTGACTTTTGCCGTACTGGGTCATGGCGTCGCTGCGGCGGATGGAGCGGCGCACCGCATCCCCCATGCGCTTGATCAGCTCGTCGTACTGAGGACCGTCCGTGACGGGATTTCCCTTGCCGTCGATGCAGGTGCACAGCATCAGATAAACGGACTGACCGCCGCGCTCTAACATGCGTTCGATCATGCGGTAAATGCCCACGAAAACCGGATAGCTGCAAAGGAATCCGCCGGGAACGTGATCTCCCGAGCCGGACAGATCCGTCTGGATCACATCTAACGCGGCGTATTCGTGCTTCATGCCCGAGCCCAGCCGGTCAAACTGCTCCATCATCTTTTTGGAGGGACGCAGGCCCTGTTCGTTAAAGTACAGCTGAACCGTGTCATCGTACAGCTGCCGGGCTTCGTCGTAGCGGCCTAAGGAGACTAAGGCCTCCATGGTCAGCACCTCCCAGTCAGCCAGAGGATCAATGCGGGTAGCTAAAAGACCTAAGTCCTCCAGCTGGAAGTAATCCTGCCGGGCGGACAGCTCGGAGGCTGCCATTTCCACACAGCGGCAGAACATTTCCTTGTAACGCCGGGCTTCCCGGGCCACCCAGATGGCAGCCGTCTGTGTGGGAAGAAACTCTCCGCCGTAGCAGTGGGCGGCGTCGAGGCGAAGAGCCAGCTGCTCGTCCACGTCGTCGCATTCATCCGCCCGGCGGCACAGATCCTCAAAAACCGCCGCGTCTTCTTCCACAGGGATTTCCGAGGTCCAGTAAAAGACACCTTTACGCTGCTCGATGTAGTTGACGTTGGGCAAACCGGATTTTTTCAGTTTGTTTTTGGTATTGTATACCACGCTTTGCAGGGCGTGGTGGATATCCTCCATATCGCGGTTTTCAAACAGCAGATCCTCCAGCTGGTCCCGGGTAACACCCCGCAGGCGATTGTGGATCAGAATCTGCAGCAGATTCGCGGACTGAGAATCGCTTGCCTTGGATCCGCCTGCAATCAGTTTCCCGTTATAGCGGACGGAAAAGCTGCCAAGCATCCGTATATAAAGGGTATCTTTCTTTTCTTCCGTAATCATGGAGTGTTCTTCCTTGGATGATGGTACCGTCATAAAAAATCATAAAGCCGAAAGTCGCCGTCCCAGGAAAGGAAGACGCCGGCTGTGGGTCTGCGCGGCCTGACGGACGCACCGGCCCGCGTTTACAGCGACAGGCGCTTCTGCATGGTTTCGTAATTGGCGCAGGAGACCAGGGCGGTTTCCTTTGAGATCTTTCCTTCCCGGAACAGTTTTAACAGACTTCCGTCCATGGTGCACATGCCGTCCGCCGCACCGGCCTGCATGGTGGATTCCAGCTGGTGCAGCTTGTCCTCCCGGATCATGTTCTGGATGGCCGGCGTGGATTTCATGACTTCAAACACCGCGGTCAGGCCGCCGTCCGTGGAGGGAACCAGCTGCTGGCACACCACGCCCTTTAAAATCTGGGCCAGCTGGATCTTGACCTGTGCCTGCTGGTTGGCCGGGAACACGTCTAAGATGCGGTTGATGGTATTGGCCGCACTGGAGGTGTGCAGGGTGGACAGCAAAAGTACGCCGGTTTCTGCGGCGGTAATGGCTGCGGAGATGGTGTCGTAATCCCGCATTTCGCCCAGCAGAATCACGTCCGGGCTTTCCCGCAGGGCCGAGCGCAGGGAATCCAGATACCCGGGGGTGTCGATGGAGATTTCCCGCTGGGTGACGATGGCGCGGTCATGCCGGTGAATGTATTCGATGGGGTCTTCCATGGTGATGATGTGGCAGTCCCGGCTTTTGTTGATGCGGTCGATCATGCAGGCTAAGGTGGTGGATTTGCCTGTGCCGGCGCTGCCGGTGATCAGCACCAGACCCTTTTTGTTGTCGGCTAAGGACAGCACATTTTCCGGAATGCCCAGTTCCACCGGATCCGGCAGTCCGAATTTGATGACCCGGATGACGGCGGCAAGGGAGCCGCGCTGACGGAACACGTTTACGCGGAAACGGCCCATGTGGGGCACGGAGAAGGAAAAGTCGTCGTCCATGCCGGCGTCTAAATGGGCCCGGCTGCGGCGGCTGGTTTCGTAAATGGATGCGACCAGGACATCGATATCGTCGGGCCGCAGAAAGTCTTCGGCACTGCGGCGCTGCTTTCCGCCGCACTTAAAGGTGACGGGAAGGCCGGCGACAAGAAAAACGTCAGACGCTTCCTCGTCAAGGGCGCACTGGAGAATTTCCTGAATGGTCATGTGAAGTCCTTTCTAAAGCTCTGCCGCCGGAATGGGGCTGGCAGCCGAAGTTTCGCTGGTGAGTGTTCTCTTATCATATCGCAGAATCGGCCCGCTGTCACTCATTCGATGTTTTGCCATGAATGGAGCCATCGGATGTTCCGTGCATGGGAAAGAAGAATCTGCTCATCCGGTCAACGAGCAAAGTGGGGCAGAACTTATTCATCCTGCCACAGGTGTCCCAGATCATCATCCGCGGTCCACTCGTGTTCCTGACGCCAGGAGAGGATGTCATAGGTTCCGTCCTCGGCCGGGCGGATTTCCATGCGAAGAAGGGATCCGTTTTCCGAAAGGGTGCGCATGTAGGTGCCTTCCGCCGTTTCTTCCCATTCCGAGAGCCCCGCGCCGCCGTCTTCATAGAGACCGGCCAGGATTTCCTGCCCCTGCACTTCCAGGTCATACCGGGTTTTGACGGTTTCCCCGTATTTGGATGACAGGGCCGAATCCGCCCTTGTGGTGACGAAGGTCAGCACCGAAAGGGTGGCCAGGCTGATGGCTAAGACCGTTAACAGCAGGGCTAAGGGTCCCAGTTTTACAGGCATCTGCTGCATAATCACTGTCCCCCTTTCCGAAACTGCGCGGTGTTTAAGGTGTAGAGAACGGTTCCGCTGTCCGCCCGGCGCACGGTGATGTCGGCGTAATCCAGCACGCCCCCGGTCTGGGGTTCGCTGCGCCAGGTAAGTTCCACCACAAAAAAGCCATCAGGATCGGGCGTAAGATCCTTGTCGTAGGCGAAGCGCAGAAGACTGTCATCGCAGACCGCATCTGCGAGGATCTCCCTCAGACGGTCTTCATTTTCAGCCGCGGCAAAAGCCTCGGCCGTATTCTGGGCCAGGGTGACGGCGCAATTCACGTCACCGGCGTTGGCAGACTGGGCGCGGCTTCGGCCAAACACGTCCGTCAGCACCAGAAGAACCGATACGAAAACCACCACCAGAAGAAGGGTTTCCAGATAAAAAGCTGTAATGGAGGCATGGGATTTCATCGTCCACCTCCTTCGCTGCGGGCCGTAAAGAGGGCTGTGCCTGCGTCTGTGGTCACAGACAGCAGACCGTCTTCGCTTATTTCGGCAGAAAACGTATTGGTGGGGGCGATGACGGAAGCCATGGCGGGATCTAAGGCCGCGTCCTTCGCCGCGTAATCCTCCACCAGATTTCCATCAGATACATACAGGCGCAGGGCGTAACCGGAGGTGCCATCGGCGATGGAAATCACGGTGCCCAAGGAGGCGTCTTCCGAGATCTGCACCGCGCCGGCGGTGTCATATCCTTTTAAAGTGGTGGTGAGATAGGAGAGCAGCGCCCGCTGCTGCATGTTGGCGCTTTCTCCGGCAGCGGCAGCCTGGTAGGACCGGGCGCCTAAGATGACCAGCATGAGAAATCCGGCCAGAAACAGCGCAGCCACGGCGATGGTGTACAGACCGGTATAGGAGGCGTGAGATTTCATCGCGGTCCCCCTTTCTGTGCATCCTTCGGCGTCACGATGACGTTGGGGGCGAGGTTGGAAGCAAAGGCTTCGTAGGTGACGTAGTAATCTGCGGTGTTGACCTGCAGACCGTAGTGATCCTGCAGATATGCCAGGTTGGGGGGATACACGCCTTCCACGGCGTAGCACTGCAGGGCGGACTGTTCAATGGCGGTGCGGATGGCTGCTGCGCTGTCCGCATCCTGCTGGGGCGGCCGGCCGGCCAGCATCAGGACGCAGGCGCAGACCACGGCCAGGGCCGCGAGAATCCACGGAAGTCTGCTCTTTTTTTCGTTGTCCGAATACATGGGCGGCCTTTCTAATAATTAGCCAATGGAGTTCATCATTCCAATCAACGGAAGCATGACGGAAAGCAGGGTCATGGCCACGGTGACCATGAGAATACCGGAAAGCAGGGGATTGACCATGCCCACCAGGCGGTCGGTTAAGGTTCCGCAGTTTTCTTCCAGCAGCCCCGACAGGCGGCCTAAAACGGATTCCAGTTCGCCGCTTCGCTCGCCGGCTAAGAGCATCCGGCCGTACACCGGCTCAAACAGGTTTTCGTCGTAAGCGGCCTGGCCGATGCTGTGGCCTTCTTCCATGCTGCGGACACAGCGCTTCAGCTTTTCTTCCACGGGAGCGCAGTCCGTCATGGGAATGCTGTTTAAGACGGCTTCGTCCTGCATCTCGCCGCTGGCGATAAAGGTGCTTAAGGCAGAGGTGAACCGGTACATGCCCAGGGTTTCCAGGATGGATTCGCAGGCCGGAATGTGCTGCAGAACCTTTTCCACCACCGGGCGGTGCTTGCTGTTCCACAGCAGCAGTCCCACCACTAAGGCCGCGGCAATCAGCACCATCACGATCAGGGCGATCCAGCACAGGGCGTAGGCGGCCCGGATGTAGCCGTAGGTGGAGGCTGCCAGGCTTCCGGTCAGCCGGTCGTAAACATCGGCAAAGGCCGGCAGCACCATGGTCAGCATCACGATGAGCACCGCGATGATCAGCACCAGCATGGCAGCCGGGTAGGTAACGGCGGACCGCAGCTTTTCACTGATGGATTTCTGACGGGTGTAATATTCCGAAAGCCGAAACAGGATGTCTTCCAGACGGCCGGAGGCTTCGCCGGCTTCCACCATGCGCAGGGCGTATTCCGGGAAAATGCCGCTTTCTTTCATGGCCTTCGCCAGGCCGGATCCCGCATCGATCTGCTCTTTCATCACGGCAAGTCCGCCCTCTAAGACGCCCTGGCCGTGGTTGGACTGCAGCAGAAGGATGGCTTCGTCGGTCTGGATGCCGGCCCTCAGCATCATCGCCATGCTTTCACAGAAGGCGGATACGCCGAGACTGTCCAGTTTTTTCTTGCTCATGAAGGACTCCTTTATCCATTGGTCAAAAACTTGATGCTCCCGCGTGCCTCGCACAGAAGGGCGGGAATGCCGGTTTTCAGTAATAATAAACGTCGGCGTAATTGCTGCCGTCGCCGATAAAGCTGCTGTCGCTTCCGTTGGCGGAAAAGGTCAGATCCAGCCGGGACCAGGCGCCGGGGGTTACCTCAAAGGAAACGGTCACCCAGCCGGTTTCGTCGGTGTAAAACATGTTCCAGGCGTGATACAGATCGTCCGGCGACACATAGCCGAAAATCATTTTGGTGGGAATGCCCCGGCTGCGAAGCATGGAAGCGGCTAAAGCGGCGTAGTCGAAGCAGATGCCCAGGCCGGTCTGCATGGTTTCGTCCGGATCCGGAACGTAGCCGGATTTGACGGTCGCAGCCTTAGCCCGGTCGTAGGTAACCGTTTCGCAGATATAATCGTAGATGGCGTAGACTTCGTCCGACACCGACGAGGAAGAAGCACACAGCTCGGCGGCCTTCTTCACGCAGTCCGAATCCGCGGTGTAGCTGATGTAAATGCTGGGCCGAAGGAAGGGCGCGTATTCGCTGGTCAGCGTCACCGTTGCCGAGGTGCCGTACAGTTCCGCGTACTTGCTGTCCACCACGTTTTCCATGATGCGGAACCGGTACTCGCCGTTGCCGCAGGTCAAAGGGAAGAGGGCCGGCGTGCCATCCCCGGGCAGGTTGTAGTTGTAGGTTTCCTCGCCGCACATCACCTGAAACTTCAGCCGTTTTTCGCTGTGGGCGCAGGCGGAAACAATGCCGTTTTGAATTTCGGAAAGATCGATGCGGGCCACGTCCGTGCCTTCCGCAGCATCGGGATGATACTCCGAAAAGACCATCTCCGGCGGCGTGTAGGAACCGGTGCGGGCCGTTTTGCCCAAAGAGGATCCCTTTGAATCGGCGGATGAAGCGGGTGATCGGCTGTCCGAAGATGATGAATCAGCGGAAGAGGAGTTTTTCGAAGATGAAGCTTCCGCGGTGGCACTGCCTAAAAGGGAAGGCCCCGAAGCCGCTTCGGCTCCGCCGGCCGCTTCGCCGCAGCCTGAAATCAGAAGACAGGCAGAAAGAAAAAGGGCAGCCCAAAGCGTCCCCAAACGGAAGGTATGACGTGTTCTGCGCACGTATTTTCCGCGGAACATCCATTCCATGCTGCCTCGCCTTTCTTCACAAAGGAAGGGAAAAAACCCTCCCGAAAGACTTGTGGAAGTGATAGTGAACAGTTAGAATAAATATACTACAAAACCCAGCCGAAATACAGGCTTTTCTTTCATAAGGAGGGAATACCGATGGGATACAAATCAGACATCGAAATCGCACAGGAGTGCAAGATGCAGAAGATCACCGAAGTGGCGAAGACCGCCGGGATCGATGAGAAATATCTGGAGCAGTACGGCAACTACAAAGCCAAGGTGGATTTCTCTCTGTTAAAGGATAAGGCAGATCGTCCCGATGGAAAGCTGATCCTGGTGACGGCCATCACCCCCACCCCGGCGGGCGAAGGAAAAACCACCACCTCCGTAGGCTTGGCTGACGGCCTCCGCCGCATCGGCAAGAACGTGGTCGTGGCCCTTCGGGAGCCCTCCCTTGGCCCGGTGTTCGGCGTCAAGGGCGGCGCAGCCGGCGGCGGATACGCTCAGGTGGTGCCCATGGAAGACATCAACCTGCACTTCACCGGCGACTTTCACGCCATCGGCGCGGCCAACAACCTGCTGGCCGCCATGCTGGACAATCACATCCAGCAGGGCAATGCTTTAGGCATCGATCCGAAGCAGATCACCTGGAAGCGCTGCGTGGATATGAACGACCGTCAGCTGCGAAATGTGGTGGACGGCTTGGGCGGAAAGGCCCAGGGCGTTCCCCGGGAAGACGGATTTGACATCACCGTGGCCTCCGAAATCATGGCCGTGTTCTGCCTGGCTTCCGACATCATGGACTTAAAGGCCCGTTTAGGCCGCATCATCGTGGGTTACACCTACGCCGGTGCCCCGGTGACCGCCCATGACTTAAAGGCGGAAGGCGCCATGGCGGCCCTGTTAAAGGACGCCTTAAAGCCCAACCTGGTGCAGACCTTAGAAGGCACGCCGGCCTTTGTCCACGGCGGTCCCTTCGCCAACATCGCCCACGGCTGCAACTCCATTACAGCCACCCGCATGGCCTTAAAGCTGGGCGACTACGTGGTCACTGAGGCGGGCTTCGCCGCGGATCTGGGCGCTGAGAAATTCCTGGACATCAAGTGCCGCATGGCCAATCTTGCGCCGGATGCGGTGGTCATCGTTGCCACGGTACGCGCCTTAAAGTATCACGGCGGCGTGGCCAAGGCCGATCTGAACATGGAAAACCTGGAAGCACTGGAAAAGGGCCTTCCCAACCTGCTGCAGCATGTGTCCAACATCAAGGATGTGTATGGCCTTCCCTGTGTGGTTGCCATCAACGCCTTCCCCACGGATACGCCGGCGGAACTGGCCCTGGTGGAAGAAAAGTGCAAAGAACTGGGCGTTAACGTAGCCCTTTCCGAAGTCTGGGCCAAGGGCGGCGAAGGCGGTATGGCGCTGGCTGAAGAAGTGGTGCGTCTGTGCGACGAACCCGCCAACTTCACCTTCAGCTATGAGGACGATCTGACCATCGAAGAAAAGCTGGAAGCCATCTGCAAGAAGATTTATCACGCCGACGGCGTAGAGCTGACCTCCGCCGCGAAAAAGCAGGCTCAGCGCCTGACCGAGCTCGGCTTTGGAAACATGCCCATCTGCATGGCCAAAACCCAGTATTCCTTCTCGGATAACCCGGCCCTTTTAGGCGCCCCCAGCGGCTTCACCGTCACCGTGCGCAACTTAAAAGTCAGCGCCGGCGCCGGATTCATCGTGGCCTTAACCGGTGACATCATGACCATGCCGGGCCTGCCGAAAGTACCGGCCGCCGAGCGCATCGACGTGGATGAGAATGGAGTGATTTCGGGACTGTTCTGAGCGCATAAACTGTCGCCAATGGAGGCGGGCCTGCGCTGGCGCAGGAGACCGGCTCCATTCGGCGACGTAACGGATATGAGGATGTAGGGCGGCAGCCCGGAATCCGAATGTCCGCAGGAGCGCGGGAGTGCGAAGCACGGAGCGCTCCGTGGTTTATGCTTTACATATTGTCTGTCAGAGTAGGATGTACGCGTTAAGTGCTCCGGGATGGGAAGTTGCCCGGGGACGAAGCGAAATAAACGCAGGATACCCTGCGTTTTGGGCTTTACATCGCGCGATGTGCATCTGCATCCGCTGTCAGGAGGAATGATCCTCCTGTAGGGAAAGGAGGAATCATGAAAAAAATGACCCTTCAGACCTGGGTGACCTTAGGTCTGCTTCTTGCTATGCAGGTGGTGCTGACCCGCTTCCTGTCCATCTCGGCCTGGAACATCCGCATCGGCTTCGGCTTTATCCCCGTGGTGGTGGCGGCAGTTTTATACGGACCGATTCCGGCTGCGATCTTAGGCGGCGCGGCGGATTTTCTGGGGGCCATCCTGTTCCCAAGCGGCCCCTTTTTCCCCGGCTTTACCCTGACGGCAGCTCTGACCGGCCTGGTGTGGGGACTGTTTCTGTATAAGAAAAGCCACTGGCTCTTCAGCCTGGCCGCGGTGCTCATCGTGCAGTTTGTGCTGGGGCTGCTGTTAAACACCTTCTGGATCTCCTGGCTGTACGGATCCTCCTTCGTGGGACTGTTGACCACCCGGGTGGTTCAGGCCGCAGTGCTTACCGTGGTGCAGTTTATCTGCGTGCGCATCATTATCCTATCCGCACCCCGCCTGGCGGGACTGATCCATCATCCCCAGGCGTAGATAGAAAGAGAATCATCTTGAGCGAATCAAAAAACACTTCTGCAAATGAAACCCCGGCAGCACAGAACAATCTGCTGACAGA
This sequence comes from Shuttleworthella sp., assembly GCA_045544375.1. GTDB lineage: Bacteria > Bacillota > Clostridia > Lachnospirales > Lachnospiraceae > Shuttleworthia. Next base: position 3,738 of record JAZPYY010000054.1, on the reverse strand, counting down.
ACAGACCCTTGCCGCCTTCAGCGAACAGCTTTCCGCAAAGGTATCCGTTCCCGGCGGCGGCGGAGCAGCGGCTTATGCCGGCGCTTTGGCGGCTTCTCTGGGTGCCATGGCGGCCAACTTTACGGTGGGGAAAAAGAAATTCGCCGATGTGGAAGAGGATCTGGTGCGCATCATCGCAGATCTGGATACCTTGCGCCTGCGGTTTCTTTCCCTGGTGGAAGAGGACGCGGCGGCCTTTGAGCCCCTGTCCGCGGCCTATGCCATTCCCAAAGACGATCCGACTCGGCCGGACATCCTCCGGGAAGCGACTTTGGCGGCCATCCTGCCCCCCTATCGCATGCTTCTCTGCTGCGAGGACACGGTGGATCTGCTGGAAGAGCTGGTGGACAAGTGCAGCCGCCTGATGATTTCCGACGCCGGCTGTGCGGCGTCCGCGGTAACCGCCGCCATGGAATCGGCCTGGCTAAACGTACTGGTCAACACCCGCTCTCTGCCGGAGGACGACGAGGCAAAGCGCTATGAAGCCGAAGCCTGGGAAATGTGCGAAGACGGCCTTCCCAGGGCGGCAGCCATCTACCAGCGGGTACATGGAATCCTGTTAGGTCAGGTGCAGTAGCGCGAATCCGTGTATTTTGATCATCGAATCATAACGTGACCTGTATGAAAGACGCCGCATTTCCAGGCGAAAAGTATGGAAGTACAGGCCAAAACCAGTGACCGGGAAGGGACGGCAGATGAGTGAATTATTAAAAGGCGCCCCGGTGGCGGCAGCCATTACACAGGAAACGGCCGCCCGGGCGGAAGCGTTAAAAAATGCCGGAATTGTGCCCACCTTAGCCATTCTTCGGGTGGGAGAAAACGACAGCGATTTAAGTTATGAACGGGGAGCCACCAACCGCTGCGAAAAGGCGGGGGTCGCCGTCCGCCGCATCGCGCTGCCCGAAACCGTAACGGAAGAGGAAATGGAAGCCCGGATCGAGGCGATCAACGCCGACGACAGCATCCACGGACTGCTGATGTTCCGCCCTCTTCCCAGACATTTAAACGAAAAGAAACTGTGCGAAATGCTGCTGCCCCAGAAGGACGTGGACGGCATGACGTCCGGATCGGCCGCCGCGGTATTTTCCCAGAGCGGCAGCGGATTTGCCCCCTGCACGGCCCAGGCCTGCATGGAAATCCTGTCCCACTACGGCGTGCCCACCGACGGCGCCCGGGTGGCGGTGATCGGCCGCAGCTTAGTCATCGGCCGTCCCGTGGCCATGATGCTCTTAGCGGCCAACGCCACGGTGACCATCTGCCACACCCACACGAAGGATCTGGAAAGCATCTGCCGCGAAGCGGATATCATTGTGGCCGCCGCCGGCGTGCAGGAAATGGTGGGCGCATCCTACATGGGAAGCGGACAGACCGTCATTGACGTGGGCATCCATGTGCGGGAAGACGGAACCCTGTGCGGCGATGTGGATTTTGCATCGGTGGAAGAAACCTGTGCGGCCATCACCCCGGTGCCCGGCGGCGTAGGCGCCGTCACCACGGCAGTTCTGGCAAAACATGTGGTGGAAGCCGCGGCCAGAACCGGTGGAATTGTATAAGAATGTATAAGAATCAGGGAGAATAAAATGCCCGGAATGAAAACCCATGACCTTTTCGGCACACTGGCCGCAAAGGAGAATTTTCCGACTCAGCTTCTGGCAGATATCCAGCTGTATCCGGCTGCGTGGCACATTGGCCTGCAGGGGCCGGATCTGTTTTTCTACAGCGTTTCGCCGTGGATCGCGTATCCCTTAAACCCGGGAAACGTGATGCACCGGTTTGCCTCCGGCCCCTTCTTTGCCCGGCTTTTGGATGCACGGGCCATGCTGCCTGTGGCGGAGCAGCGCATTGCGGACGCTTACATCTGCGGCTTTATGGGCCACTACACCTTAGACTGCATCTGCCATCCTTATGTGTACTGCCGAACGAAGCATTTAAGCCACGAGGGCCTGGACACCTACGATTTCGGCATGCACGTTTTTCTGGAAACCGATATGGATAACGCCTGTGTCACCCATTACACGGGCCTGGCCGGAATTGATTACAGCGTGGACAAGATGTTCGCGTCCACTCCCGAGGAAACCCGTGTGATCACCGAGCTGCTGTTTCGGGCCATTCACACCACCTATGCCCACGTGGAAGGGGCCGGGGAAGAGCAGGAAAAGGTGCGCGCCGCCGGCCGCATCGACCGCCGCCACATCCGGGAAGCCATCGCGACCCTTCCGGTGACGGCGAAGCTTCTGCAGGATGAAAAGGGCCGCAAAAAGCAGCTGGTCCGCACCCTGGAGCAGTATTTCATCGGCTACGCTGTGATTTCCGGTATGATGACGGTGCCCGGGTTTGAGAAATATCCGGATCCCTGCAACGAAAAGCATCATCCCTGGAAAAATCCCTGGGATCCGACGGAAGAAGTGCGCACGGAAAGTGTCTACGAACTGATGGACGATGCGGCAAAGGTGCTTCGCCGGCGGGTGCGTCAGTATGTATCGGCGGTCAACCGCTGTGAAGCGGCCCGGGAAGCGGCGGCTGCGCAGGCGGAAGCAGCGGACGCAGCTTTTGCTGCTGGCGGAGATGTTCTGTCTGGCAGCGGTCTGCCGAAGGATCTGTGGGATGAGCTGCTGATGGATCTGGGAAATGCGTCCTACAGCACCGGATATCCGGCGGAAAACCCTAATGGGTAAGAAAGAACATCTCCGGTGATAAACGGAAATCGGATGGATTCCATTCCAATGAGGAAGGAAAAACCAAGGGAAGCACGGGACGCCGGTAAAGAGACGGAAACAGATGTAAATCTGCGAATCCGTCATTGTAAAAAAGGGGTCTTTTATCATATAATATTTTTATTCAGTGTTCCTGCCGCATCCCGATTTTGGGAAACGGTTTTAAACTGGACGGCGGGCGGGCCTGCTGTGAAGGAAGGGCCCTGCAGTGCTGACAGAAAACGTGAGTATTTAAGGAGGAGACTATGACAATTGCAGAACTGAAGGACACGGCCGTACGCGTGCGCAGAGGCATCATCGAAGGCGTGCACGCAGCCAAAGCAGGACATCCGGGCGGATCCCTTTCGGCGGCGGAAATCTTTACCTACCTGTATTTCGAGGAGATGAACATCGATCCGGCCGATCCGAAGAAGGCTGACCGCGACCGTTTCGTTCTTTCCAAGGGCCACACGGCACCGGGCCTCTATGCGGCTCTTGCCGAGCGCGGCTACTTCCCGGTGGAAGATTTAAAGACCCTTCGTCATCTGGGCTCCTATCTTCAGGGCCATCCCTGCATGACCCATACCCCCGGCATTGATGCTTCTTCCGGATCCTTAGGACAGGGCATCTCCGTGGCCTGCGGCATGGCTATTTCCGCAAAGCTTTCCGGCGACAGCTACCGTGTCTACACCCTGTTAGGCGACGGTGAAATCGAAGAAGGCCAGGTCTGGGAAGCCGCCATGTTCGCCGGATTCCGCAAGTTAGACAACCTGTGCGTCATCGTGGACAACAACAACCTGCAGATTGACGGACCGATTACCGAAGTCAACTCTCCGTATCCGATTGCGGACAAATTCCGCGCCTTCAACTTCCATGTCATCGAAGTTGCCGACGGCAACGACATGGAGCAGATCGCGGCTGCGTTCAAGGAAGCCAGAGAAACCAAGGGCATGCCGACGGCGATCATTGCGAAGACCGTAAAGGGCAAGGGCGTCTCCTTCATGGA
>JAZPYY010000053.1:0-19265 GCA_045544375.1 Shuttleworthella sp. | reverse complement strand
GCGCGAAGGCTCTCCTGAGCGGGCTAGTCGCAGTTGGGAGTTAGCTTCTCCGAGGCGTTGCGCCCGTCCGCGGTGGCATATCAGCTGTCGACGGCGCTGGTTCACAGTTGAAAAATCTATACTATTTTGCGTGCAGCACTTCATACACCGCTTCCGCCGCTGCCCGGTTCATCCCCGGGATCTGGGCCAGTTCCTCCACCGGCGCCAGCCGCATGACATCCGCGCTGGCGTAAGCCCGCATCAGGGCTTTCCGCCGGGCCGGGCCGATGCCCGGAATATCGTCCAGAAAACTGTGCACCTGAGCCGCGCCCCGAAGGCTGCGATGATACTCGATGGCGAAGCGATGAGCCTCGTCCTGGAGACGGGTGATCAGGGCAAATCCCTCGCTGGTGCGGTCGATGGGGATTTCCGTATCGTGATAGAACAGGCCCCGGGTGCGGTGATGGTCATCCTTCACCATGCCGGCCACGGGGATATCCAGCCCCAGTTCCGACAGCACCTGCTCGGCGATATGCACCTGTCCCTTGCCGCCGTCCATCATAATCAGATCCGGAAAACGGGTGAAACTGTCTTCCACACCGCTGTCCTTTTCCATTTCCCGCTGGCCGTGGGTGAAGCGCCGGGTGAGCACCTCCCGCATGGAGGCGTAATCGTTGGGCCCTTCCACGGTCTTTAACCGAAACTTGCGGTAGTCGCTGCGCAGCGCCTTTCCCCGGTAAAACACCACCATGGATCCCACGGACTGGTAACCGCTGGTGTTGGAAATATCGTAGGCTTCCATGCGCTCCGCCGAAGGGATGCCCAGAAGATTTGCAATCTCCTTCATGGCGCCGATGGTGCGGCCTTCCTCCCGGCGGATCCGTTCCTGATCCCGCTCTAAGATGGTGTTGGCATTGTTGGCCGCCATCTCCACTAAGCGCACCTTGGTTCCCCGCTTCGGCACCGTAAGGGTTGCCTTATGGCCCCGTTTTCCCGACAGCCACTCTTCGATCAGCTCCTGTTGGGGCAATTCCGCCGGCAGGAAAATCTCCTTAGGAATCAGGGCTGTACCTCCGTAAAACTGGGTCACAAACTGGGCTAAGATATCTCCGGCAGATTCCTCCAGCCGCACGTTGACCACGAAGTGATCCCGGCCGATCATCCGTCCGCTGCGCACAAAGAACACGGAAACCACCGCAGTCTCATCCTTCACCGCAAGGCCTAGGATATCCTGATCTTCCTCATCGGTGTGGGTAATCTTCTGCTTCTGGACGCAGGTACGGACACTCTCCAGCAGATCCCGGTATTCCGCAGCCTTTTCAAATTCCATCTCCGACGCGGCCGCCTGCATTTTCTGAGTCAGATCGGTTTCGATCTCCTTGGTGTTTCCGGAAAGGAAGGACAGGGCTTCCTGCACCTTCCTGGCGTATTCTTCCTGGGAAATCAGACCCGCGCAGGGCGCGTCGCACTGATGCATATGATGATTTAAGCAGGGTCGGCCTTCGCCGATGGTCTCGGGCAGTTTACGGCTGCAGGTACGCAGACGAAACAGCTTGTTGGTTAAGTCGATGGTTTCGTGCACCGCGGTACCGCTGGTGAACGGGCCGAAATAGCGGGTGCCGTCCTTTTTCATGCGACGGGCCAAAAACACCTTTGGGAAGGCTTCCTGCACGGAAACGCAGATGTAGGGATAGGCCTTGTCATCCCGCAGCATGGTGTTATATTTCGGCCGGTGCTCCTTGATCAGGTTGCACTCTAAAACCAGGGCCTCCATCTCGGAATCGGCCACGATGTACTCAAACCAGGCGATACGGGTGACCATCTGGGCCTTTTTGACGCCCTCGTCGTGACTGGGCCGAAAGTACTGCTGCACACGCTTGCGCAGGCTCACCGCCTTGCCCACGTAGATGATGGCGTCCGAGGCGTCGTGCATGATGTAAACGCCCGGCGCATCCGGAACTTTTTTCAGTTCTTCGCGAATGTTAAACTCTCTGGCCATGGCGTTCCTCTATGTGCATTTCTGCACGGCTTTATTTAGCACAACAGGCCGCGGATCTCTCCGCGGCCATATTGATCATTCACAGTCATTCTAAACCGATTAATTATTCTTCTACAAACAGGGCATCTGCCGGCTCGCCAAGCACCGTCTTCGGCTGTTCGGTCTCTTCCGTTTCATCCGCAAACACGGCTTCCGGCGCAGGTTCCGCAGTCTCCGCAGCGGCGGTATTTTCGTTCTGCATCCGATGGAAGATTTCCATGAACTCCTTGCCGGTGATGGTTTCCTTCTCGTACAGCGTATCGGCAATGGCGTCGAGGATCTGCCGGTTTTCGGTCAGCAGCTCCATAGCCTTGTCGTAGCAGCTCTGGATGATGGAGAGCACTTCGCCGTCGATCTGCGCAGCGGTTTCTTCACCGCAGTTTAAGGCTGCCCGGCCGTCTAAGTACTGGCTTTCCACCGTGGCTAAGCCCATCATGCCGAACTTATCCGACATGCCGAAGCGTGTCACCATGGCCCGGGCGATGTTGGTGGCCTGTTCGATATCGTTGGACGCGCCGCTGGTGGGCGAATGGAACACCAGCACTTCCGCCGCCCGGCCGGCCATCAGGGTGGCGATGCGGGCTAACAGTTCGTCCTTGGTCTCTAAGAACTTCTCTTCTTCCGGGGTCTGCAGGGTGTAACCTAAGGCGCCCATGGTACGGGGAACGATGGTGATCTTCTGCACCGGCTCCGTGTCCTTCTGCAGCGCGGCTACCAAGGCGTGGCCGACTTCGTGATAGGAAACGATGTGCCGTTCCTTGTCACTCATGACCCGATCCTTTTTCTCCTTGCCGCCCACAGCCACCAGTTCGAAGGCTTCGAACAGATCGGACTGGTTCACGAACTTGCGCTTATGCTTGACGGCGTTGATGGCCGCTTCGTTGATGATGTTGGCCAGATCACTTCCCACCAGACCGGCGGATGCTAAGGCAATGGCCTCCAGATCCACAGTTTCATCCAGGGGAACGTCTTTCGCGTGAACTTTTAAGGTTTCCAGACGGCCCTTCTGATCCGGGCGATCCACGATGATACGCCGGTCGAAACGGCCCGGACGAAGCAGGGCCTTATCCAGCACTTCCGGCCGGTTGGTGGCAGCCAGAATCAGGATACCCTTGGAGGTGTCGAAACCGTCCATCTCGGCAAGCAGCTGATTTAAGGTCTGCTCACGCTCGTCGTTTCCGCCGCCGTAACGGCTGTCACGGCTTTTACCGATGGCGTCGATTTCGTCGATGAACACGATACAGGGGGCCATTTTCTGAGCTTCCGAGAACAGATCACGCACTCGGGAAGCACCCACGCCCACGAACATTTCCACAAAGTCGGAACCTGCCAGAGAGAAGAAAGGCACGCCGGCCTCACCGGCGACAGCCTTGGCCAGCAGGGTTTTACCGGTACCCGGAGGGCCCACCAGAAGGGCGCCCTTCGGCAGCTTCGCGCCGATTTCCACGTACTTGTCCGGATTGTGCAGGAAATCCACCACTTCCTGCAGGGATTCCTTGGCTTCGTCCTGTCCGGCCACATCCTTAAAGGTGACGCCGGTGGACTTTTCCACATAAACCTTGGCCGTGGATTTGCCCACGCCAAAGCCCATGCCGCCGCCCATACGGCGCATGATCAGCAGGAAGAACACCCAGACGATGGCTAAGGGAAGCACAATGCCCAGGATGCTGGTAACCAGTCCCATGACATTAGAACTGGACGCATCGATGGTCACATTGTGTTCTTTTAACAGCGGAAGCAGCTCCTCATCCGTGATGTACAGGGTGTAATACTGCTTCATCTGGGAGGAGGTCAGGCCATAGTAGGCGTACAGGCTTTCGTTCTCTTCGTCTTTGCCGAACTCGGCATTTTTTTTTAACGTGGCCGTGATTTCACTCTGGGTAAACACCACGGATTCCACCTGATCCGTCTCGATCAGCTCCAGCATCTGGGAGTAGGAAATCCGCTCCCTGGTACTTCCGGAAGCGCCGTTAAACAGCATGGTCGTAATAAACAGCGCCACCAGAGTCAGCATAATTATCCACAGAAGCGGAGAACGGTTCTGTCCGCTGCCGCTCCCATTCGGTCCCTGCGGGCCGGGTCTGTTCTGGTTTTCGTTCATAAAAAACTTTTCCTTTTTTTGTGTTAAACATCCGGCCGGCCTGACATCATGGATACAGCACAGGGGGCCGGACAAAATCCGACCCCCTAAGTATACTAAAATAATGTATATTTTCAAGATGCAAGCTGTGAAGAAGCCGTGAACAGTTGCTGTCTTCTGTAGTTCAGACTTAATGATTTCAATCCGAGACGCCCCTTTTATCCAGCGGATTTTGAGATGCTAAAGCACCTTCGCCAGGAAGTTCTGCAGTCGCTCGCTCTTGGGCGCGCCGAAAATCTCTTCCGGTGTTCCGATTTCCACGATCTGACCGGCGTCCATAAAGACCACCCGGTCGGCCATCTCCCGGGCAAATCCCATTTCATGGGTTACCACGGCCATGGTCATGCCATCCCGGGCCAGGCGCTTCATAACCTCCAGCACCTCGCCGACCATCTCCGGGTCCAGCGCACTGGTGGGCTCGTCAAACAGCAGAATCTCGGGTTCCATGCACAGGGCCCGCACAATGGCGATTCGCTGCTTCTGTCCGCCGGACAGCTGGTTGGGATAGGCATCCGCCCGGTCCGCCAGGTTGACGGTTTCCAGCAGTGCCCGGGCCTTTTTTTCCGCTTCTTCCGCAGAGAACCGACGCAGCAGCGTGGGCGCCATGGTCATGTTCTTTAAAACCGTCATGTGGGGAAACAGGTTGAAGTGCTGAAACACCATTCCCATCTTCTGCCGGTGGCGGTTGATGTCCGTTTTCGGATCGGTGATGCGCACGTCGTCCACGTAGATTTCACCGGAGGTGGGCAGTTCCAGCAGGTTCAAGGACCGCAGCAGGGTGGATTTGCCGCTGCCGGAGGGGCCGATGATGACCACCACTTCGCCTTTGTCGATTTCCAGCGAAACGTCGTTTAACGCGTGGATCGCACCATTATTGTATTGTTTGACCAGGTGTTCCACCCGGATCAGGGCTTCCTTACCGTTCACTTCTGCGAAGCCTCCTTTCCAGACGTCCGAGCAGCCATGTCAGACCCATGACCAGAACCAGATAAATCAGCGCCACACCGATCAGGGGCATAAACGCCGAGAAGGTACGTCCCCGGATCACGTCGCCGGCCTTGGTCAGATCCATGACGCCGATGTAACCGGCCACAGACGTTTCCTTGATCAGCACAATAAACTCGTTGAACAGTGCAGGCAGCGTGCTTTTAAACACCTGGGGAATGATGACGTAGATCATGGTCTGCAGATAGTTTAAGCCCAAGGACCGGCCGGCCTCGAACTGGCCCGCGTCGATGCCCATGATACCGCCGCGGATGATTTCCGCCACGTAGGCGCCGGAGTTGATACCGAAGGCCAGCACCGCCACCCCCACATCATTGGTGGAGGAGGCAAAGATCACGTAATACATGATCATCAGCTGTACCACCGTAGGCGTTCCGCGAATGACCGTCAGATAAATCTGGCACAGGGCGTTAAAGAACATCAGAAGGTAATACCCCGGACCCATTCGCCGGCGCATGTCCTCTTTATTTTTGTCCCAGGTGGAGCGCACCGCGGCAACGACGGCGCCGATGGCGATACCTAAGAGCACGGCGATGGCCGTGATCTGAAGCGTGACGCCCAGGCCCTTTAGGATCAGCTGCCAGCGGTTGCTGTCAATGAAATTCAGCTGAAAATCCGCCTGAAATTTTGCAATAGCCTGCTGCATAAATGAACCTCTTTTAAAAGATAGGATTCGTTCCAACCGTTGGATTTACAAAATCCAACAAATTCGGAAGTATGAGCACAGCCCCGCAGTGACTGCGGGGCTGCATCAATCGTTGAATTTAAATGGCTTTATTCCTCGCTGGGGATGTACTTCTCCACGATGGCGGCGATGGTGCCGTCTTCGGTCAGCTCGGCCAGGGCCGTGTTGATCTGGCCAAGAAGTTCTTCATTTTCCTTGGCCACGCAGATGGCGTAATCTTCATCCGCATAGGAGGAATCCAGGATCTTTAAGCCTTCGTTGGCCGCCACGAAATTCTTGGCCGGCTCGCTGTCGATGATCACGCAGTCCACCTTGCCGGTCAGCAGCGCCTGAACAGCGTCCGCACCGTTGGTGTAACGCACCACGGCGTCCTCACCGTAGCCGCCGTCTTCCGGAGCACCGGAAGCGTAGATGTCGCCGGTGGTATCCTGCTGCACGCCGATCTTGTTGTCGCTGGTGATGTCATCCACGGAGGCGATGGCGCTGTCTTCCTTGACGATAACCACCTGTACCGCGTGGGCATACACATCGGTGAAGTTGACGCTCTGCTTGCGCTCGTCGGTAACGGTCATGCCCGCCATACCCATGTCATACTTGCCGCTCTGCACGCCGGCGATGATGGAGCCGAAGGCCACGTTCTGGATTTCCAGTTCCTTGCCCAGCTTCTTGGCGATTTCACCGGCGATTTCCACATCGATGCCTTCGTAGGCGTCGCCTTCCATGTATTCGTAGGGCGGGAAGTTTGCGTTGGTGGCCATAACCAGCTTACCGCCGGCTTCCGCCTGGGTTTCTTCTGCCGCGGCGGTCGCACTGCTTTCGGCGGCCGGGGCGCTGTTGGCGCTGTTATCCGCGCTGCTGCCGCAGCCGGCCATCATGCCTAAGGTCATGGCAAGTACCAGGGAAAGTGCGATGATTTTTTTCATGTTTTTTCCTTTCTGCGAAGGCGAAAGCCCTCGTCTGTGCACGTCTTTCAAATGGCGCAATCAGGATTATACCACAAAATGCATAAATATCAATAGTTTTGAAAAAATATGTATCTTATTACGCGGAACGGGGAGAGACGCTGTGCATCTCTCCCCGTCTTTTTCTGTTATGCAAATGTATAAAACCTCGGTCAGAGCCGATCCTACTCCCGGCGCAGGGCGTCGATGGGATTCAGTTTCGCCGCCCGGGATGCGGGCATGGCGCCAAACAGCACGCCGATGCCGATGGAGAATCCCACGGCGATGAGAATCCAGGGCACGCTGATACCGAATTCCAGGTCCGCCACCTCGGCGATGATCCGCGCCATACCGATACCCACCAGCACGCCGATGAGACCGCCCACAGAGGTCAGCACCGCGGCCTCCGTCAGGAACTGAGCCAGGATGGTGCGCCGTTTGGCACCTAAGGCCTTCTTTAAACCGATCTCGGAGGTGCGCTCCGTCACGGACACCAGCATGATGTTCATAACACCGATACCGCCCACTAACAGGGACAGGCTGGCGATGGACACCAGCATCAGCTGAATGGCGTTGGTTAAGGTCTTCATGGAATCGGCGTAATCCGATCCGGTGGCCGAACCGTAGCTTACGGAACTGCTGGTGACATGCTCGTTTAAGATATCGGCAGCTTCCGTACCCAGCGTGGCCATATCCCGGGTGTTGGCCACCCGCACGCCCACGGCCTGAGGCTCGTCAAAGCTGTACAGAATCGGCCAGGTTTTTTCGGGAATCATCACCTGTCCCATGGTGGCTTCATAGGCATAGGAATAATAGTCGTCGATGGTCTCGATTTCCATATCCGCCTTGTTGCTTTCCCGGATGACGCCCACGATGACAAAGGGCTCCTGCTGGATTTCCAGAACCTCACCGATGGGATCCGTGCCGATAAACAGCGCGTCTGCGATTCCTTCGTTGATGACGGCCACCTTGGCACCGGCCTCGAATTCTTCATCTAAGATTCCCCGGCCGTTGGTTACCCGGTACTGCATGGTATCCAGATAGGAATCCGTAATGCCGTACACCGTGCACTGGTTCATGGTTTTGTTCTGATAATACACCGAATGCCATCCCTGGCGGCTGGTGTAGGCTGTGGCGGCTTCCACCCCTTCAATGCCGCGGATGCGGTCTAAGGTGGTCTCTTCCACCATAGGCACGCCGGTGGGAATGCCCATGCCAAAGTCGTAGGTCCATCCCTCCTGCATCAGGGCCACGGTGGTCACGTTGTTTCCGGCGCCGATCAGGCTTTTTTCCAGCTTCTGGTTGGTGCCTTCCACAATGGAAACAATGGCGATGATGCTGGCAATGCCGATGATCACGCCTAACATGGTTAAAAATGACCGAAGCTTATGTGACCAGATCCCCCGCAGGGAGGAAATGATATTTTCAATCATAAAATTCCTCCTTTCGCTTAAAAGATCGAGAACTGGTATTCCGTGGTGGTCTTGGCACCCACCACATTTCCGTTGCCATAGGGGAAGGCGATGAGGTCTTCCGTGTCTAAGCCGGATGTGATCTGCAGATACTGGGGATCGGAGGTGGTCTTCACCGTCACGTCCTGGCGCTTTAAGTGGCCGGTGCCGTCGTCGATCATCACGTAGCTGCCGTCACTTTCCGTGCGCACATAGATGTTCTGCAGCACGATAGCCGCTTCCACGTCTTCCACGTAGGGGGTGATGGACACGCCCTCGCCCACTTCGAAGTCTCCGCCGTTATCCATATAGGCCTTGTACTCGTAGAAGGAGACGTTGGGATTGCCGTTGGTCCACTGCTGCTGATCCGTGGGATAATCGGAAATCTCGGTGATGGTGGCATCCGTCTGAGCGCCGCTCATCCAGGACCGCACCGTCAGCTTGTCGCCGATTTTCGTGTTCTCAAGATCCAGCTCGCTGATGAAGCCCCGCACCGTGGCGCCGGTGCTGGAAACCACCGAGCAGTAAGGCGTTCCGTCCTGGGGCGGGCTTAAGGGATCGGCGATGGTTTTTACCACACCGTCCATGCTGGCGGCCACCACGGCGTGGGTGATCTTCCGCTCGGCTTCCGCCACCGTGTTTCTCGCCTGGGCGAGACCGTTTTCCAGACGGCGGATGGTCAGTTCCTGATCCCGGATCATGCGGGCCTTGTCCTCCGCCGTGTAAGTGGGGCCTTCAAAGGCGGACATGTCGATTTCGATACCGGTTTCCGGCGGCAGCCATATGGAGCGCTCCGCCACCCGGTAGAATGTACCATAGGGCACCTCGGGGGTGTTTTTATCCACCCGCCAGTAGAAAGGCTGGCAGTTGGGTTTCTGATCCTCGTCTTTGATTTCGGGAACGTCCTTCACCGGATCGGTGCCCACGTCGCTGGAAGCCACGGCAGAAGAACCGTCTTCTAAGGTTTCATGCACACCCATCTCATCTTCATAATAGTAGAATTTCTGGTCGTTATGTACGGTTCCGTCCTCTTCGTCCGGCCAGGTAAAGAGCACCGTGTTTCCGGAGAGGATCCATTCGTTGATCTCGTCTGCCGTCAAAAGCGTCTGCTCGTTGATCTCATAGACCCACAGGGTGGTTTCGGGATCTTCCGGCTTCGGACGCACCGGCTCGCCTAAAAGTTCGCCCTCCAGCCGCTGATACTCTTCCGGCTCGGTAATGTCGATCACGTCCGGAATGGAGCGGGGAACGATTTTTCTGTACTGAGCCAGCTGCTCCTGGGCGATCCGCAGAGAAATCTCAGCCACTTCCACATCCAGGCGCCGCTGTTCCAGTTCCAGCTCTAAGGTCTGGGTGTCATACATAAACAGGGCGTCGCCGGCCTTCACTTCCTGGCCTTCGGTGACGAAGTTTAAGGCCACCCGGTCCGACAGATCCAGATAGACATTCTGGGTGGCTGCCTCCGCGATGGTTCCGTCCGTGGCGTTGTTGGAAAGCACCCAGGAATTGTTCATGTAGGACACGGTCTCCACATAGACCGAAATGTTCTGCATCCGCAGAAACCGGATGCCAAAGTAGCCGCCTACAATCACCACAGCCAGAATGACGGCCGCTATGATCAGCTTTTTCCCTCTTTTTTTCTTCTTCATCCGCGCACCTCATTTCCAGCAGATGCCGGATCCTGCGCCTGGGCCGCTGCCTTGTGTTCGGCAATTTCGCCGTCCACGATGTGCAGCACCTTGTGTGCCCGGTCGGCCACGTTTTTGTCATGGGTAATGACAATGACGGTAACGCCTTCCGCGTTCAGCTTTTCAAACAGATCCATCACCGCGGAGCCGGATTTCTGATCCAAAGCACCGGTGGGCTCGTCAGCCAGCAGAATCTGGGGATCGTTGACTAAGGCCCGGGCGATGGCCACCCGCTGTTTCTGTCCGCCGGACAGCTGAGTGGGCAGGAAGTTCATGCGCTCGCCCAATCCCACACGCTCTAAGGCCCGGGCTGCGATCTCCCGGCGCTTAGCCCGGGGCACGCCTGCAAAGGACAGGGGCAGCATCACGTTCTGCAGGGCGGTTTCCGCCGGCAGAAGCTGAAAGCTCTGGAAAACAAATCCGATTTTGTGGCACCGGATTTCAGACAGTTTGTTATCGTTCTGGGAAAGAATATCGATGCCATCCAGATAATAGGAACCGGAGGTGGGCAGATCCAGGCAGCCGATGATGTTCATCAGCGTGGATTTGCCGCTGCCGGAGGGTCCCATAATGGCCAAATATTCCCCCTCTTCCACGGACAGGGAGACGTCCTTCAACACCGGGACTTCCACCTGCTCCTGATTGTAGTTTTTATAGATGTGTTCCAGCTGCAGTATCATGGGCACCCCCTTCTACTGCTCTGCCGGAGCTGCGTTCTGCGCATCCCCGGAGGATTCGGCTTCCGCCGGCGCGCCTTCTTTGGCCATGTCTTCTTCAGACACCGCGCCCTCTTCGGCCGCCATACCTTCTTCCGCCATCATACCTTCTTCAGACATCATGCCTTCCTCGGACATCATGCCTTCTTCATACATTATGTCCTCCCCGCCCATGCCGCCGTAAAAGGCCTCCATGTCGGGCTCCACGTAGACATGCTGACCCAGCAGCAGATCCTCAGCATCATCCAGCTCCACGTAGAAATTGTACTTGCTGGCCTGAAGTTCGGAAGAGCCGCCTTCATAGTACATCTGATTATTGCTGTTGGAAACCGTATTTTCCGTGTCGATCTTGGTGATGGTTCCCTGCCAGGTGCGGTCTTTATCCACCCGGGAATGCACCGTCACCGCCATGCCTTCGGCAAGCATGCCCACGTTCATTTCATCCACGGTGCACTTGACCCGATAATTGCCGGTGGCAAGGATGGTCATATAGGCCGCGTTGGGATCCTGGGAATTGGTGGTGATCTGACGCACCACACCGTCCATTTTCGAAGAGACAATGGCATTTTCCCGGGTGCGGTTTAAGTTGTCGATTTCGATCTGCTTGCTGCGCAGATTCAGCTCGGCCTGGCGCTGGCTGGCCTGCACTTCCTGGATCTGCAGGGTATAGGTTAACTGCAGTTCGGAGGCCGCCTGGGAGCGCTGCTTCGTCAGGTCGGTGATCTGGTTGACATAGCCGGTGATGTCGTTCTGAATGCTTTCCAGTTCCAGCTGCTTCTGAGCCACCTGGGTATCCAGATCGCTTAAATCATACATAAACAGCCAGTCGCCTTCGTGGACTTCCTGGCCAACTTCCACGATCTGCCAGCCGATCTTGCGCTCGGGATCTTTCTGGATTTCCCAGGTTTCCTGGGGCTCGATAATACCGTTGAAACGGCTGACCATCGGTGTGTAGGAGCCGTCGTCAATAAAGATATCGCCCTCGTCCATTCCCGGCATGACACCCTGGCCCAGCAGGAAATGCCGGACAGCAAAAAAGCCGGCAACGGCCAGCACAGCAAGGATGACAACGATGGGAATCCATTTCTTCTTCTTTTTCATATGATCCTCCGGTTGCATAAGTGTACTACATAAAATAGAACACTTCCATGGTAACAGCCTGTACCATGGAAGTCAACTACATGAATCTTAAAAACAAATTAAAAAAGTGTTACACCAAAGTCCACCTGACAAACACGTCCCAGGAAACATACATCCGAGACGAAGTCTTCCATCCAATGGAAAACCCTACGCCTCCCAGGCCAGTTCTTCATACTGCCGTGTATACAGCTCGTAATAGTAGCCCCGGCGGTGCATCAGTTCTTTATGCGTGCCCTGGTCGATGATCTTTCCGTCCTTGACCACCAAGATCACGTCCGCGTCCACGACGGTGGACAGCCGGTGGGCGATGACGAAGGACGTACGTCCCTTTGTCACCACTTCGATGGCGTTCTGGATTTCCTTTTCCGTCACCGTATCCACGGAGGAGGTGGCCTCGTCCAGCACCAAGATCCGGGGATCCGCTAAAATGGCCCGGGCAAAGGACAGCAGCTGTTTTTCGCCGGTGGACAAAAGGTCGCCGCCTTCGCCCACGTCGCTGTCTAAGCCTTTGTCCATCTTTGCTAAGACCTCCTCGGCGGAGACTAAGCGCAGGGCTTCCATGATTTCCTCGTCCGTGGCATCCGGCTTTCCGTAGCGCAGGTTGTCCCGCACGGAGCCGGAAAACAGATGGGGCGTCTGCAGCACGTAGCCGATGTTGGAGTGCAGCCACAGGGTGGACCGTTCTCTGGCATCCCGGCCGTCGATTAAAACGCGGCCCTTCGTGGGCTCATAGAACCGGCACACCAGGTTCACCAGGGTGGATTTGCCTGCGCCGGTCTCTCCGACGATGGCCACGTTGGTGCCGTTTTTCACCTTCAGATTGAAGTGGGACAGCACCTCTTCCTCGCCGTCGGGATAGGTAAAGGTCACGTCTTCAAACTCCACGTCGCCGGTTAAAGGCTCCCAGTTCTCCTTTTTCGGATGGAACATATCGCCGTATTTTTCGATGACTTCGGGGGAATCCGCCACGTCCGCCTCTTCCGCCAAAAGCCGGGTAAAGCGCTCGATGTTCACCTGGATGCCGATGGCCATGGCAATGATGTCGATGATGCTCTGAATGGGCTCGAGCATCTCTAAAGCATAGGTCATAAACACGGACAGCGTACCCAGAAGGATCAGATTCTTCGCCGTCAGCATGCCGCCCTGCCACAGCACCAGCGCCAGAACCACCGAAGACAGGAATGTCACCGTGGCTGAAAACAGCGCCTTGTAGTGGATTTCCTGGATCGACCGCCGACGCATCCGGTGGGTTTCTTCGTTAAACCCGTCGATCATCTTCTGCTCGACCGTTAAGGTCTTGATCGTCTTCGCGCCGGTGATGCCTTCGTTGTAGTTGCCGGTGATGCGGGAATTGATTTCCCGGATCAGGCGGTTAAAGTGCAGCAGCTTCTTCTGGAAAAATGCCATAAGAAGGGCCGCCACCGGAAGCACCAGAAGCACGTACAGCGTCAGCCGCACATTGGTGGCAAACATAACCGCGATCACGAAGATGATATACGCGCCGCTCCAGACCATGTTCATCAGACCCCAGGAGAGAATCTCTCCGATCAGGCCGGTATCGCTCATGACCCGGGAGTGAATGTAGCCCACCGCGTTCTGGTTAAAATAGGAAAAGGACAGGGTCTGCAGATGGTTGAAGGCGCTGTTGCGCAGCTGCTCGTTCACCCGCATTTCCACGGTTCCGCAGTCAATGGTATTGATGTACATCACGATGGTCTGGGCAATCAGCACCCCTAAGTAGCCCGCGATGTACATCCACAGGCCCTGGGTAGTGCGCCCGCCGATGTAATGGTCGATGGCATACCGGTTAAACAGGGGATAAATACCGTCCACGGCGCTGACAATAGCGCCCATAATAATCATGCGGATGATCCGGCCCTGCTGCGGCTTCGCAAAGGGAAGCAGCTTCGGGATGCCGAAAAACGGCAGTCTTACATTGTAATCATTTTTCTGTTCTGCCATATAAACCTCCGGTATAACACCGAAATCAGCACCTTAAGGTGCGTTGTATCTATTTCTTCTTCCGTGCGGATGCGCCGGCTCTTCTACACGTCCGCGCCTGCCAGCTGCAGATCGTAAATCTTCTTATATAAACCGTTCTGCGCCAGCAGTTCGGCGTGGGTTCCCCGTTCCCGGATGCGGCCCTTGTCCAGCACGATGATCTGGTCCGCATTCATCAGGGTGGTAATGCGGTGGGCGATGAGAATGACCGTGGCCTTTCCGGTGCCTTCCTTCATGGCGTGGCGGATTTTCATATCCGTTTCCGCATCCACCGCCGAAAGGGAATCGTCAAAGACCATGATGGGGCACTCCCGGATCAGGGTCTGCGCAATGGCCGTGCGCTGTTTCTGTCCGCCGGACAAAGTCACGCCCCGCTCGCCCACAAAGGTGTCGTAGCCCGCGGTGAAACTCTGAATGGCATCGTCGATGCTGGCAATCCGCGCCGCCCGGCGCACCCGGTCCATATCCGGGGTCTCCTCGGTAATGGCGATATTCTCGGACAGCTTGCGGGAAAACAGGAAGGGCTCCTGCAGCACGTAACCGATGTTCTTGCGCAGATGAGCGGCCTTCATATCCGCGATGTCCACGCCGCCCACGGTGATTTTGCCCCCGTCTTCGGGCAGGTCATACAGCCGGTCCAACAGGTATCCCAGGGTGGATTTGCCGCTGCCGGTTCCGCCTAAGATACCCACGGTGGATCCCGCCGGAATGGTAAAGGTGATATCCTCTAAGATCTTTCGGCCCCCGTTTTCGTAGGCAAAGGACACGTGGTCGAAGGTGATGTCCTGATCCATGGGAGGCTCCACAGCATCCGGCCGATCTGCTTCCACAGGCGACTCCATGATGTAGCGGATACGCTCGATGGAGACGCCGGCCTTGCTCATTTCCGAGATCACGCGGCCTAAGCCTCGCACCGGCCAGGTCAGCATCAGGTTGTAGCTGACGATGGCGATAAAATCACCGGCCAGCATGTCGCCCCGCACACAGAACAGAATGCCCAGTACGGCCACCGTTAAGGTCTGGGCACCGCTCATGATGTCGCCCGTGGCCCAGTAGGCACTCATCAGCTTCATCAGATGCACCCAGAAACCGGTGTAATAGTGGTTCTGTTTTTCAAAACGCTCCCGCTCGTACAGTTCCCGTCCGAAGGCCCGCACCACGCGCACGCCGGTGAGGTTTTCCTGGGCGATGGCCGACAGCTTGCCCTCTTCCTCGTCCGCCTGCTGGAAGGACTTGGCGATCTTTAAATGGAAAAACAGGGAATAGCTTAACACCACCGGAATAAACATGCCGGCGGCTAAGGCGATGCGCCAATCGATGGTGGTCATGAAGTACAGTGCCATGAAAATCATGATCACCGTACGCACCAGCTGGGTCAGCTGATCCGACACAAAACGCTTGATGGTCTGCACGTCGGAGGTGCAGCGCTGAATGATGTCGCCGGTGCTGTTGTCCGAAAACCAGGCAAAGGGCAGATGCAGGATGTGATCGAACAGTTCATTTCGCATGCGCTCCACGAAACGCTCGCCGCCCCGCACGTTAAAGGTGCGGAACAGATAGCGGAACAGGGCGGAGCACAGGCCCATCGAAGCCACCGCCAGCGCAAGAATCGCCGGGTGCGCGCGAAGGGCCGTAAGGCCGCCGGCCCGCTCCACGATCCGCGCCACCAAAGGCGACAGCTCGGGCACCTTTGTGCCGATGACGGAATCCACCGTAAAGGAAATGATCTTGGGATTGATCATATCAAACAGGGAAACCAGCCCGCCGCAGAGGATGCTGATCAGAAAATATGGAATGCAGCCCTTCAGAAAAAAGAAGATCGTGCTGGCATTCGAGTGAAAGGATTTGGATTGTGCTTCCATAGTAGAACCTCAAAAATTAAGCCGGATGGATCGGCTCCATCCGGCTGTCGTTCGCATGCTTTCACGCACGTCATTTCATGCGCCTGGCCACCCATAACAGGATGCAGGCACCGACAACGGATACGAAAAGGCTTCCGATAAACCCGGAACCGTGAATACCGACAATACCCAATACGACAGAACCGATCAGACCGCCAAGAAGGCCCAGAATCACATTGCGCAGCGTGCTGCCCGTGCTTTTCATGATACGGCCGGCCAGAGATCCGGCGATTCCACCGATAATCAGGTTGACAAGTATACGAATAATCATAACCACCGCTCTCCTTTCCAGGGCCTGCGCCCATGCATAAACTGCTGTTTCATCCCGCCCGAATCTCGCACCAGCCATGTATGACAGACTCGCGAACGCATGCGTTCGCTCGTTGTCACGGCATTCGCCATTATAACACCCTGTTTTTAGAGCGTCAATATACTGATGATTCAAACGCCAAAAAGCCCGATGATTCAAACCCTAAAAGTCCGATGATTCAAACCCCAAAAGTCCGACTCCACGCCACACTTGCGTGGCGGTGGAGGAGAGACTTATTGGCGGCTTCATCATACTGATTATTCCACAAACAGCGGTGTGGACAGGTAGCGGTCACCGGAATCCGGCAGCAGCACCACGATGTTCTTACCGGCATTTTCCGGGCGGGCAGCCACGATGGCAGCTGCCTTTAAGGCAGCGCCGGAGGAAATGCCCACCAGAATGGCTTCCGACTGGGCAAAACGCTTTCCTTCCACGAAGGCGTCGTCATTTTCAATGGTGATCACCTCGTCGTAAATGGAGGTGTCAAGGGTGTCCGGAACGAAACCGGCGCCGATGCCCTGAATCTTGTGGGCTCCGGCCGTGCCCTTAGAGAGCACCGGCGAGGAGGCTGGCTCCATGGCAATGATCTGCACTTCCGGCTTCTTTTCCTTTAGAAACTTACCCACGCCGCTTAAGGTTCCGCCGGTACCGACGCCCGCGATGAAGATGTCCACCGCGCCGTCAGTCTGGGCCCAGATCTCCGGGCCGGTGGTGGCATAGTGGGCCGCCGGGTTGGCCGGATTGGTAAACTGACCTAAGATCACCGCTCCGGGGATTTCCTGCTGCAGTTCTTCCGCCTTGGCGATGGCGCCCTTCATGCCCTTTGCACCCTCCGTCAGCACCAGCTCGGCGCCGTAGGCGTGCAGCAGGTTGCGGCGTTCCACGGACATGGTATCCGGCAGGGTCAGAATGGCACGATAGCCCTTGGCCGTCGCCACCATGGCCAGACCGATACCGGTATTTCCGCTGGTGGGCTCGATGATGGTGGCGCCGGGGGCCAGCAGACCCTTCTTTTCGGCGTCTTCAATCATGGCCAACGCAACCCGGTCCTTCACCGAACCGGCGGGATTTAAATACTCCAGCTTTGCGAAGATCTTCGCTCCCTCCACACCGGCGGCCCTGGTATAGCGGTTTAAGGCCAAAAGCGGTGTGCCGCCCACAAGTTCTGTAACACTCTGTCTGATATCTGCCATAATCTGCTCCTCTCTTTTTCTTTTCCTTTTCCGGTTCTTTTCCTTTTACAGCTTCTATTTCCTACTGTTTTACTATGTTTACTATGTTTTACATCATACGCACTTCCATTCCTCCTGTCAACTCCTTTTTTTCCGCTGAAATCCAAAGGAATTCATATAAAAAGAAGATCCGGTTCAAAAGCGAACCGGACCTTCTTCTTTTCTCTGCCGACGCCATTAAAGATGCTCGTAATGCTTTGCCACGTCTTTCAGATAATCGATGATGGTCAGATGCTGCGGGCACACACCTTCGCACTGGCCGCAGCCAATGCATTCGCTGGCCTTGCCGAAGTTCCTTGTCAGCAGCTCATAGTTGGTATAATTAATCGTCCAGCCTTTCTGCTCCATATCTTCCCGCATGTCCTCATTATAGAGCGAGAAATACTGCGGGATCGCGATCTGCATGGGGCAGCCGGCCGTGCAGTAGGAGCATCCGGTGCAGGGAATGGCGATCCGGCTGTTGATGATTTTGGCCACGTCAAAACAGGCTTCCTGCTCATCTTCGGTCAGGGGCTGAAAATCTTTCATATAGGATACATTGTCCTGCATCTGGGAAAGGTCGCTCATGCCGGAAAGCACCATCATGACCCCGGGCTGACTGGCGGCAAACCGGATCGCCCAGGACGGATCCGAACGGTCCGGATCCATGGCACGGAAGCGCGCTTTACCTTCCGCAGGAACGTCTGCTAAAGTGCCGCCCTTCACCGGTTCCATGACGATCACCGGCTTACCATGTTTTCGCGCCACGTCATATACGCCCTTCGACTGCACCCAGGGGCTGGTCCAGTCCAGATAATTCAGCTGGATCTGGACAAACTCCATTTCCGGATGCTTTGTCAGAATCTCGTCCAGCAGTTTGGGCGTGTCGTGGAATGAAAAACCGACGTGCTTCATCAGACCGGCTGCCTTCTTTTCCAGCATCCACCCAAAGCAGTCGAATTTCTCATATTTTTCCAGCATGCCGGCCTCGATGCCGTGCAGCAGGTAATAGTCAAAATAGCCCGCTCCGGTCTGTTCAAGCTGTTCCGCGAACACCTTATCCATATCCTCACGGGACTCAAAGAACCCCGCGTGAAGCTTTGTTGCCAGCGTAAAGGAATCCCGGGGATAGCGATCCACCAGCGCTTCCTTCGCCACACGCTGGCTGGCAAAATTGTTGTACATGATTGCGGTATCAAAGTAGGTGAAGCCATTGGACATAAAGCAGTCCACCATTTCCTTCACCTGCGCAAGATCCACGTCCGCCGGGTTCGGCGAATCACCATGGGGCATCCGCATCAGGCCAAATCCAAGTTTCTTCTCCGGTATAAACTGCATCGCATTTCTCCTTCCTGTTCATGCTCCCCCATCCGATACGTTTTCCCATGAGCCATGCTCGAAAGACTCGCGAACGTTCCGTTCGCTCGTTGTCGCGGCATTCGCCGTATGCGTCCTCAAAGAAAACAGCTCATACAAACCAGTTTGCGTCGCTGTTTTCTTCTCGTCCGCGCATGGCTCATTGCTTCGTGCAAAAAACGCGCGAGGCAGGCCCCGCGCGTTCTCTCTTTCTGACAGTGATTGATTTATGCGAACATGGCCGCGATTTCTTCGCTGAATTTTGCCATATCGTAGGTGGGCTCATAGCGGGCAACCACGTTGCCTTCGCGATCCACCACGAACTTCGTGAAGTTCCACTTGATGTCGGGGCTGGTCTTGTAGTTCTTGTCCATCTTCTTTAAGATGGGGGCCATCACCAGCGCGGCCGGGCCGTTTAAGCCCTTGAAGCCCTGCTGGGACTTCAGATAGGCATACACCGGAAGGGCGTTCTCGCCGTTCACGTCAGATTTCTTCATCTGGGGGAACTGGGTGTTGTATTTCAGCGTGCAGAACTCATGAATTTCATCGTCCGTCCCAGGGGTCTGCCCGGCAAACTGGTTGCAGGGAATGTCGATGATCTCCAGTCCCTTCTCGTGATCCGCCTCATAGATCTCCTCAAGATCCTTGTAATGCGGGGTGAATCCACAGCCCGTGGCCGTATTGACGATCAGCATGACCTTTC
>JAZPYY010000052.1:0-63203 GCA_045544375.1 Shuttleworthella sp. | reverse complement strand
CCCGGATACCAATCTCATCCCTGAGATACATTTCCACCAGTTCCACTTTCAAAACCGGATCAATCTTGCTTTTCCTGGACATAGAAATACCCCCAAGTAGGTTTTGTATTTCAGTGTCCTACTTGGAGGTAGCATATCAATGCTGAGTGGTCCTTTTTTTCTGTAGTTTTTGAAACGCGCAGCGTTTCAGCGGCTTTCACGAAGCGAAAAACGCGTGCATCGAAGATGCGAAAACTATAACGAGGAAAACGCGCAGCGTTTTTCGAGTCTGCCGCTGAAAGAACTTTTAAAACCTAAACAGAAAGAATTTTCCGCACCGTATCTTCCATCTGATCCACGTCGCACTGCAGATCGTGGCGGATGGGTGCCGTGCGGATTTCTTCGATGGCCGGCGGCGGCGTGACCCCTGAAAGCTCAGACAGGGCATCCACTAAGACAAAGTCCTCTTCCGTCTCCCGTCCCGGGGCAATGGCGCCCATCACCGCACGGGTAAACTTAAAGGGGCTGGCGGTGGAAGCGATCACCACCGGCCTGTCGTCTCCGGTCTCCTGCAGATACTTCTGATACACGGCAGAAGCCACCGCCGTATGGGTATCCATCACATAGCCGCAGGTCTCGTACACCCGGCGGATTTCGGCGGCCGTTTCGGCTTCCGTGGCATAATTGCCGTAGAAGTCCAAAAGCTGGGCCTGCATATCCGGCGTAATGGTGTATACGCCTTCGGCGGACAGCGCCTGCATCCGGGCCCTGTTGGCCTCGGGGTCGTTTCCGCCGATGCGGTAGATCAGACGCTCTAAGTTGCTGGACACCAGAATGTCCATGGAGGGAGACGTGGTCACCGCAAAGGGCCGGTTCTTATCGTAGGTGCCTGTGGCAAAGAAATCGAACAGCACCTTGTTTTCGTTGGAAGCGCACAACAGCTTTGCAATGGGAAGACCCATTTGCTTCGCGTAGAAGGCCGCTAAGATGTTTCCGAAGTTGCCGGTGGGCACACAGACGTTGATCTCTTCACCATCTTCAATTTCGCCCTTTTCCAGCAGCTGGACGTAGGACCACACATAATAGGCGATCTGGGGCACCAGACGGCCGATGTTGATGGAGTTGGCCGACGAGAAACGGATGCCCTTTGCAGCCAGATCCGCTGCCAGCTTCGCATCGGAGAACATCTTCTTCACACCGGTCTGGGCATCGTCAAAATTGCCGTGAATGCCCACCACGTGGGTGTTGTCCCCCTTCTGGGTGCACATCTGCTTTTCCTGAATGGCACTGACGCCGTCCTTGGGATAAAAGACGATGATCTCGGTGCCCGGCACATCTGCAAAGCCCGCCATGGCAGCCTTACCCGTGTCGCCGCTGGTGGCGGTTAAGATGACGATCTTGTCGGTTACGCCGTTTTTTTGCGCAGCCGTGGTCATCAGATGGGGCAGAATGGAAAGGGCCATGTCCTTAAAGGCAATGGTGGCGCCGTGAAACAGCTCCAGATACCAGGCACCGTCTTTTTTTACCAAGGGCGCGATCTGGGGCGTGTCGAACTTTTCGTCGTAGGCATTGGTAATGCAGTTTTTCAGTTCTTCGTCGGTATAATCCGTAAGGAACTGGCGCATGACGTCAAAGGCCACCTGGGGATAGGTAAATCCGCACATATCCTTGGGTGCGGTGCCAAGCGCCGGAATGCTGTCGGGCACATACAGGCCGCCGTCCGGTGCAAGTCCCTGTAAAATGGCCTGGGAGGCGGTAACGGCTGTCTCATCTCCCCGGGTGCTGTGATACAGAATCTCCATCTGTTATTCCTCTTTCTTTTCCTTCTATCATCGGAACGGCAACCGGAACACTTTCCGGAATCTGATCTGCCCTCCGTCTGTTTGTCCACGACATTGTAGCACATCCGCCCCCAATATGCTATAATCAGGCGACATATCATTGCCTGTTGACATAACACCGTCAAGTGAATGGAGTCCCTATGAACGAACCGCTTTCCGCCTACTATATCTTTCACGAAGTTGCCAGCTGCCAAAACATCTCCCGCGCCTCTGCAAAACTCTACGTCAGTCAGCCGGCTATCAGCAAATCCATCCAGAAGCTGGAAGAATCCTTAGGCGTCAAGCTTTTTGTGCGCGGGTCCAAGGGCGTTTCCCTCACCGAGGACGGCGAGCTTCTGTACGCCTCTACCCAGACCGCCTTTTCTTCCTTAGACCAGGCCCGGAACCTGATCACTCAGCGCAATGCCTTAGAAAGCGGCACCCTGCGCATCGGCGTCAGTTCCACTCTGTGCAAAAACGTGCTGCTTCCCTATCTGGAACAGTACATTCACTCCTTCCCCCACGTGCGGGTTTCCATCTCCTGTCAGTCCACCGGCGCCACGCTGCGCATGATTGACGACCACCAGATCGACGTGGGTCTGATCTGCCGTCCCAAGCACACCGAGCACCTGTGCTACGACCGTCTGCGGGAAGTAGAGGACACCTTTATCTGCACCCCCTCCTATCTGGAGCGGTTAAAGCTCCACGGAAGTCCGGTGCAGTCCACCAACGACGTGCTCTCCTGCGCGACCCTGATGCTTTTAGACCGGGAAAACCTGACCCGTCAGTACATCGACCGGTATCTGGCCCAGCAGCAGATCATCCCGGCGGATATCATCGACGTGTCGGATATGAACCTGCTGATCGAATTTGCCCGGATCGGCTTAGGCGTAGCCTGCGTCATCAAAGACTTCGTCAAGGACGATCTGGAAAACGGCACTCTGGTGGCGCTGCCCTTAGACGAGCCCATCCGCCGCCGGCAGATCGGATTCGCCTACAAAAAAATGCAGCTGCAGAATCCGGCATTGGAGCGTCTTCTGCAGCTGTGTCTTGAGTAGCTGAATGATTCTATTGATTGTGACCGTTCGGTTTTCTTAAAATGCAATCCGGCTTCGATTCAGCATCGGATGCAAAACTGCGGCATCATTTTTTCTCATGCAAAAATGCTGAAATCAGTTTCAGATATCCGTCTTCATACAGAGCGTCTGCCGCATGTCCGGCACCGTCCACCAGATCAAAGCGCACCTTGTGCGCTTTTTTCTTGAGTTCAACAGAAAGACGTTCCGATTCCAGATAGGGAACCGTCAGGTCCGAATCCCCGTGGGTAATCCAGACCCGGAGTTTTTCCACCCGGTCCGGGTTTTTCTGAATGTGATAATAGGGGTCACTCATCTGCCGCTCGGCCTGTGACATCTGATCGTATTCCCTGCGCAACCAGAAGGATTCCACGTTGGAATATCCCTCCAGCACGTCGGTCTGCAGCCAGGAATTGGCAAAATCCACCACCTGGGTGGGAATGCCCAGTTCCTTCCAGTCTTTGCTGTGATCGCCGAATTCCGTGGCACCGTAATAATCCACCAGCGCTTCCACTTCAGAGGTGTAGTACACCCAGTATTCCCAGTT
The DNA here is from genome assembly GCA_045544375.1 of Shuttleworthella sp. GTDB lineage: Bacteria > Bacillota > Clostridia > Lachnospirales > Lachnospiraceae > Shuttleworthia. The sequence goes on along the minus strand of JAZPYY010000052.1, from coordinate 59,781 downwards.
TTTCTCTTCTCCGATGTAATGGACGTCCAGGAAATCCTCGTCGTTGGCCACCGCGGCCATCAGCGCCAGATAACCGCCGGCGGATTCACCCCAGATGGCGGTGTGTTCGTTGCTGAAGCCGTAGGTCTTGGCGTTGGCGTGAAGGAATCGGATGGCCGCTTTCACATCGGATACGGCGGCCGGGAAAGGTGCCTCCTGGGCCAGCCGATAATTCACGGAAGCACAGGCGTAGCCGTGGTCCCGGAAAAACCGGTACATCAGCTGGGCCTGGCGGGACTGGCTGTTATTTGTGATAAAGCCGCCCCCGTGCACTAAAACCATCAGCGGCGGATCCGTCACTCCCTTCGGCACATAGATGTCCACATACTGGCTCTTGGAATCCTCCGCGTAAGGCACGTTGGTCCAGGTGGTCCCGTTTTCCCATTTCACGGATCGATCCATATCGATGGATTTCGCAAACAGATTATGAACGACGGCGCGGGACGCCTGATGGAAGCCCACCAGCATCACCAAAGCCAGCGCCAGCAGAATGCCGATGGTCCAGGCTATAATCCGGCCTATAATCCGAATGACCCTCATAACTCCCCCTTCGAAACCCTTTTTTGTATTAGCCGCACATTTCTTGTGGCTGCAGGGTTTCCACGGACATCCGGCGGCGGTCTGCCGCCGGTGTCCTCGTTTCATTTTTTATCCCCAGAACGGATTAAACTCCTTTGGCATAAGTGCCCAAGAGCGCCAGACTCGGCTTCGGATGGCGGGTCTGGGTGGTGCGGTCCACATCGATCAGACCGAAGCGCATGGCATAGCCCTTCTGCCATTCAAAGTTGTCCAGCAGGCTCCAGTAGCAGTAGCCGATCACCGGAATGCCGTCTGCCACCGCAGCTTCCACCCCGGCTAAGGCGCGCCTGATGAATTCCTCCCGGCGGGTATCATCTTCCGTCGCAACGCCGTTTTCCGTAACCATCAAAGGAATCGGAAGCACGTCGTGTACGGTGCGGATCACATGGCCGATGGCCTCGGGATAGAATTCATAGCCCATGGAGGTGCGCTCGTTTCCTTCCGGAACCGGCAGGCTTCCTTCCGGTCCGAACAGGGTGCGGGTATAGTTCTGCACGCCGAAGAAATCGTCGTCTTTGATGTAGGGCACATAGTGAAGGAACTCTTCGTCCCACTCTTTGGCCGCTTCCGCTTCGCCGCCCGGCAGAGCCTGCAGGTCATGCAGGGACAATGTCAGACCCACCAGCAGATGGGGGCAGACTTCTTTCATGGCCGCCTTTGCGGCCTGATGCGCGCGCATCACCAAGACGTCGCCTTCCGGCGTACGGGGCGAAACGAAGGTCTGAGGCTGGGGCGTGCCGAATACCTGCACGTTTTCCATGGCCTGCTTTTTCATGCGCTCCATCATGGGGCTTTCCACGTTGACACCCACCTGCACATTGCCGGCGTTTTTGGCAAACTGCTTCATGATCGCCGCGATCTGGATGCCCATGTTGGCCTCGTTTAAGGTGCACACATAGCGCATCTTATCCCCTAAGCGCTCCACGACATAGCGGCAGTACTTTGCGAAGGATTCCACGGTGCGCTCGTCTTCCCAGCCGCCGTTTTTAATCAGCCACAGCGGGCTGGAAAAATGATGCATAGTCACCACCGGCTCCAGGCCGTTGGCCCGGCAGTAGTCCAGCACCTTGCCGTAGTGTTCGATTTCAGCCTCGTCGTAAACGCCCTCTTCCGGCTCGACGCGGGCCCATTCGATGGAAAAACGATAAACGTTCAGACCGGCTTCGGCCATGAGACGGATATCCTCTTCATAGCGGTTGTAATGATCGCAGGCGTCTAAACTGGGCTCGTCAAAGCTGGTGAACTCCATCTGCTCCTGTGCCCAGCAGTCGCTGTTTTTGTTGTTGCCTTCTACCTGATGAGCTGCGGTAGCCGCACCGAAAAGAAACCCCTTTGGAAATGCCATGCCTTCCTCCTTTTTTCCCTCTTCATATGATTGCAATTAAGGAACGTACGGGGACGTTCCTTTTTAGTATACAGGATTTATGAAAAAGTGAAAAGCGCATGTTTCTATAAAACAATTACGCGCAAAACATTTACGGAAGATCCTTGTGATCATTTAGGGATTTAATTTATAAATGCGCCATTCATAGGATGCGACCAGGGAAGCGGATGAATAATACGTTTTCAACGGATAATCAGCCATAATTCTTTCATCGTTGTTTGCGTAACCGATAAAGAAAAGGACAACCGGATCCTCCGGCGTTTTTCTTTGGATTATCGTGTTCAAAAGGCCATCATAATCATCCTCAGAAACAAACATTATTTCATCAAAGTGATTCATTACAATCAAAGTGCGGTTTACATCATTCCAGGTGGATGGATCATAAAAAACAATAGCATCTGAACCGTTGACTGTCTGCAGCGGCCGACTGTCAAAATCACTGTACATCCATTCAACGCCATGAAGGGCAAGAGACAGAACCGGTAAAAGCACGCACAAAAAAACAGATAGAATCTGCTCCGGACGCGAAGGCAGGATCGATACCGCCCAGAAAATACATGCCGCAAGAATGAGTGCAAAAAGCGGCATGATTGGGTACAGGTAACGTGTACAGTCTCCATTCACCGCACCATTCATTGCGAAGTAAAAGAATAAAGCACAAACAACCGCAAGCCGCAGTATAAACCCCGGCAAGGAAACCCTTTTTTCCGGAGTGAAGGGAACCTTTTTTACACGCCTGATATAAATAAAAGAACATACAAGTCCGATCACCAGAACCAGTATAACAATTCCGTGACCCGCAACTGCGGCAAAGAAAAGGGACAGGGCTTCCGCCAGTTTTTCCAGATTCAGCTGACCGATAGCCCCGGTTGTTTCTGTTGTTCTAGGGCTTAAAATATGATTGATCAGGCTTTCCGGAAAGAGAAAAACCGCCATACATGCCCCAAAAACGAAGGACAGGATATACTTTGCAGGATCTATCCAGTTTCGCTTCAGGAACCGGGTAATACAGAATAAGGCGCCGAACAGGAATGCAAATATATAAAAATAATAATGTGTCAGACCGGCTGCAGTTACAATAACGGACAATGCAAACATTTGAGAGATGGTGATGCTGCCATCCTGTTTTTCAACATATACATGCCAGCAGAGGAATAAAAGAAATTCCAGTGTCTGCAACATGTACATGCGAATAAAGACCACGTTGCTAAAGCACGCGGAGGAAAAGCCCCAGATCAGCAGAGGCAGCAGCTGCTGCAGGCGATTCGGGAACAAATGGAATGAAAGATATAAGACAGCCACGTCTGCCGGCAGCAATAACAGAAGGTTAAAGAGTATACCTGGGAAAACATCTACATTGTTTTTTTGAAATAATTTGCAAAATAGATGGATAAAACAATAGTACAGAGGCGGATGAACATCATCAGCCTGATTCTTCAGGCACGGTTCCCAGAAGTAATCGGAATCACCGTTATATAGCGTATACGAAGTGATTACATCACTATCAATCCATTCATTCTGATAATCATAAGGAATAATAAAGGCATAATCAAGGCAGTTTGCAAGGCCATAGGAATGGACTTCATCGCAGAACAGGTATTCACGGTGATTGGATAAATGAAGAACAGCAATCATCTGCAGTAAAAAAAACAAAGCAACGAAAGCAGCATGTTTTAGGCTGGGCTCATTTATTGGAAAAACTTTCTTCATGCTTCTACTGATCTGCATCTTTCAAATATGAATCCCAGTATGATTCCCATGCTTCCAGGTTGCCGTCCGGAGACAATTCCCTAATAAGCTTTATAAAACGCGCTCTTGTACCATCCGGAATTTTCCACACACGGTCATTAGCCCGTATATAATCTGCATGCATGACTGTCTCGAAGGAGGCGGATATTTCCTTTTCTTCACCATCAATAATCGTAAGACGCCAATCACCGCCGGTTCCTTCTGGGATTTCATCAGCCTCTGTCAAGTCAAAAGACCGCATAAAATCCAAAATCGTCTTTATCTTCTCATCATCCGTGTATATGTAATCATCCGAATACTCTTCATAAGCATTTGTAACTGTAATCGATTTGGCGTTCTCAGCGATATCCATTATTTGAGCCGCAGCTGTTTCTTCTGCTTTCACGTCGGTCACAATGCTTTCTGTGGGGTTTACCTGACCGACAGATCCGCAGCCGATCACAGTTGCTGAAAGTAGAATAATCAATATGATGGAAATAACACGATCCATTTTCATAATGCACCTCCTGTTGTAAACTTTGTAAACTCCAGCCACCTGTCATATTCTGTTCGTATTCACTGACTATTACTGCTGTGTCGGATCCGAAACCACCCCCAGGAAGAAAGGCGTATTGGTCTTCGTGTCAATCAGCGCGTACAGGAAAGGTCGGTTGCAGAGGACTTCATAGGATTTGGTGGCTATGGCACTTTCGGTACCGCCGTCTGTGAGCGTAACGGCTGAGGCCGCTGCGGCTTTGGTTCCCTTTTCGTCCACACTGATATGCGTACGGTGCAGAATCCTGCTGACAAAGAGATTCGTATCAGACGTTCCGATTCCCTGAAGATCCGCGGCTTCGGAATCAAACAGATTCTGGATCCCCATAGAAAACAGTTCCTCGGAAAGCTCGGCAGATTCATCTGCCTGAAATCTGGGAATCCACGTATGGACATCGGCAACCGTCCGGTTTTCCAGCAGTGCCTCAAAGGTTTTCCCGTTCATGTTCTCCAGCAGGTCTTCAGTCGAGTATCCTTTCTTCGGAAGCATGGCGACAAATGCGTAATCCCGGTTCTCATAGTACTTCAGCACGCCTGTGACCATGTCGTTTTCCAGGTATGTCGCTTCTGTACTCATCAGATAATCAACGCTCTCTTGTTTTCCGGTATCAGTGGTAAACCAGTCTTCCCGAATCTGAACATCTGTGTATGGATCTTCCCATTTTGCTTCAAAAGCCAGCGCGTTTACCAGAACCATAACATCTTCTTCCCGCAGTTCGTCAATGATCCGGGGAATCATGCCATCGGTGTTCTTTTCAACCCAGCGGTTGATTTCATCCTTCGTTTTGTCATCCATCTTCTTCCGATACAGTTCGGCGTCATACACATCCGAAACCGTATCCACAAACTGTGGATTTGCTTTGAAGCCCTCCTTTCGACACCAGACGGAATTCGCCAGGAAAAGGTTTTCGTCACCATTCTCTTTAAGGCCGTCCAGATATGACTGAAGTGACTCATTTAACTCCTGTGTGGAAAAGCCCAGCGTATCCTCGATCTGTGAGCGGGTTTCCCCTTCGGCTCCGTTGGCGGTCATTCCCAAAGCAGAAAGAACGGAAACCGGTGAAACCGAGGTGCTTTCACCCTCTTCAGACAGGATCGAAAGCAGTCGAAAACCGAAATCACCGATCCTGCTGCTGGCAGTTGCTGTTTCTGCCGTGTCGGCAATCCTGTCCTGTGCGGATGTTTCAGCAGTGCTGTTCGACGCAGATCCTTCTGTCCCTGCATCACCTTCCGCGGGAGTGTCTGACACGGCTGCTTCCGTCGCACCGTCTGTCGCAGATTCCTCTGTCTCTGCTTCTGCTGCAGATTCTTCCGTCAGCGCTACCTCTGCCGGTGTATCCGTTGCATATAATTCAGTGCTTCCTGCCGCATCCTCTGAACCGGCCATGTTCTGCGACGCAAAGTCTTCTCCTGTCTGCTGCCAGCCAATCCAGGAGGCTCCGGCCACCAGCGTAACCGCCGCCGCAAGACCAGCCCACCGCACCCAGGTCTTCTTCTTTTTTGGAAGGGCTGTCTGCTCCGCTTCCAGCAGAAGATCGTCACTCAGCTGTGTAATGGCATCGTAAAGTTTTTCAGCCTGATCCTTTTTGCTCATATGGCGTAGCCCTCCTGTTCCAGAGCCGTCCGCAGCCCATTGCGCATCCGGTAAAACCGCTGCATCAGACTGGACTGTGATACACCAAGTTCTGCTGCCAGTTCCTGCACGGACTCCCCGTACCAGTAACGGCGTACAAACAGCACGCGGTTTTCTTTGGGAAGTGCCCGAACCCAGTCGTCTAAAAAAGCAGCCAGTTCTTTATCTTCCAATTCCTTTTCCACACTGACCGGAGAAGGAATGCATTCCTGCAGTTCATCCAGCAGTTCCTCCAGGCCGCTGTAGCGCCGGGTCGCGTGATTGTGTCTCCACCGGGTGACGGCTATATTCCGCACGATCCGGCCCAGCCAGCTGCGCAGCACATCCGGCCGCTGGGGCGGCATGCGGTTCCAGGCCGCCAGCCAGGTGTCATTGACGCACTCGTCGGCGTCCTCGGACACAGCCAGCAGGCGGAAGGCAATGCCTCTGCAGAAACGGCCGTATTTTGTGTCCGTTTCCGCGATGGCCTGCTCATTCCGGGCCCAGTACAATTCAATAATGCGGGAATCTTCCATTCTCTGCCTCTTCAATGAACAGTAACAAACGCTAAAAATAACAGGTACATGGGGCTGCAAAGGAGATTTAAAACTCTCCTTCTACTATATCAGTCGCAGAAAGACGAGTGATATAACGCCAGCCACTGAAAAAATTCTAGAAATTTTTTAAGAAAATTCTTTAAGGAAAAATTTTTCAAGGGCTTGAATTTAAAAGCTAAGCTTCAGCAATAAACCCTTACATCAACTGTAACAATCGGATGGGCTTGCTGTGCCGCCCATCCGATCTGCGCGATGCGCACATCTCGCGGCCTCGCCGCTCGATGTACGTTGGCCATCGCATGCTTCGCGTGCGCGCACGCGCGCCTGCTCAGGCCTTATCGCGCAAAAACGGGCATGCGAACATGCCCGTTATCGATACAATCAAATAACGTAATGAAATCCCGTATTCGTCCCTCATATTCCCATGGAAGCTATTACCTGCAGCTGGCGGGAGTTTCCAGCTGAAATAGCGTAATGAAATCCCAAATTCTTCCCTCATATTCCCACGGAAACTATTAACCGCAGCTGGCGGGAGTTTCCATCTGAAATAGCGTAATGAAATCCCGAATTCACCTCTCATATTCCCATGGAAGTTCCCTTGAGACGAAAGTGCCGGTTTTCATCTAAAAGGGGTTTTAGTAAAACATCGCAAACACCGATGCTCCTACCACCGTCATCAGTCCGCACAGCACAATGGCAAGACTTGACATGGCGCCTTCCGTCTCGCCCATTTCAAGGGCTCTTGCCGTTCCGATGGCGTGGGAGGCGCTTCCGATGGCTATGCCTTTCGCCACCGGATCCGTAATGCGAAACAGCCGAACGGCTCCTTCGCCGGCTACGTTTCCCAGGATGCCGGTGATGACGATCACAGCGACGCCGATGGCCGTATAACCGCCTAATTCGTCAATCACGCCGATGGCGATGGCCGTAGTGATGGACTTCGGCAGCAAGGTTACATAAATCTCGTGGTCCATCCGAAACAGGATGCACATTACCAGAATGGAACCCATGCTGGCCAGCACACCGGAGAGAGTTCCGCACAGGATGGCCGCCAGGTTGTCTTTTAAGCGCTGCAGCTGCTGGTACAACGGAATCGCCAGGCACACCGTGGCGGGTGTCAGAAGGAAGCTGACGTATCGGCCGCCCAGATTGTAGGTTTCGTAATCGATGCGGAATACCAGAAGGAACAGGACCACCAGCACCACGGCCACCAGCATGGGATTGAAAAACCATTTGTGAAACTTCTGCTGCAGATATCGGCCCAGAAGGTACGCAGCCACCGTGATCACCATGCCAAAGAATGCAGAGGAAGAAAGAATCTCGTTCATGCCTGACCTCCCTTCGCACTGTGGTTCTTCGTATCCTGGGTTGCTTTATTGCCGGAGATGTTCTTTTTCCCCAGATGCATCACCAGCTGGGTTACATGGCCGGATAAAGCCATGACCACGAAGGTGGACACCACGGTCATCACCGCCACAGGAATCAGAATCGGGCGCAGTACGTCCCAGGTCACCAGAAGTCCCACCACCGCCGGAATAAACATCATGGGCATGATTTCCACCAGAAAATCGGCGGTTTCCTTTACATCCGGCAGTTTGATGATGCCGGTGCAAAGAAGCACAAACATTAGCACCAGACCGTAGATGCTGGCCGGAACCGGCAGCGGAATCAGTTCATGGAGCAGTTCTCCTGCAAAGCTGACCGCTAAAATGATCAGCAGCTGTTTCATGTATTTCATTTTTTAAGCTTTCTACAAGATAAACAAAGATACCCTTTTGCACCAGAATACCATTTCCGATGCAAAAGGGCATCTAAAAATCAGAGAAAATGTTCCCATTTTGAAACGCACCGCGTTACCACAGCTGTCTCATTTGGGAAAGACTTAGGCGATCACGTTGATGGCGTCACCATTTAACCATGCATCGATGTTCTTGCAGACGATGGCGGCACGCTTGACGAAAGCACCGTCAGAAGCAAAGGCCACATGGGGGGTAGCAACCACATTCTTGGCGTTCAGCAGCACATTGGCGGGATCGATGGGCGGCTCGGTCTCAAAGACATCCACACCAGCGCCGGCGATACGGCCTTCATTTAAGGCATCCGCAAGAGCCTGGCTGTCCACGATGGGACCGCGGGCACAGTTGATCAGCACGGCGTTCTTCTTCATCAGGCCGATCTGCTCCTTGCCCACAAGACCGATGGTGGAAGGCATCTGGGGAACATGGATGGAAACGATGTCGCAGTTCTCAAAGATCCAGTTCATGGAAGGTGCATTGGTCACACCCGGCAGTTCACGGGCCGGCTCGTTGTAGGCATAGGTCTCACAGCCAAAAGCCTGAGCAATGGCAAGCACGCGGCTGCCGATGGCACCGGCGCCGACCACACCGAACTTCTTGTCTTCCAGTTCAAAGCCTACCAGGCCGTCCTTGGTACCGCTCTTGCGGACCACGTCGTTGCAGGGAATGATGTTGCGGGCTAAAGCGATGATCATGCCAAAGACCAGGTCGGCAACAGCGGCGTTGGAGTAACCGGAGCAGTTGCTGACGCGGATGCCCTTCTCCTTGCAGTATTCCACATCCACCAGATCAACACCGGTGAAAGCGACGCAGATGTACTTCAGTTCCGGCAGCTGATCAATCATCTCTTTGCTGAAGCGGATGTTGGAAAACACCAGGCACTCGGCGCCCTTGGCACGCTCGACCATGACGTCGGGATTCTCGTTGCGGTCGCTGTAGTAAACAGCTTCCACACGATCGCCTAATACTTCGTTTACCTTCGCCTCCAGGGCTGCCTGCGGAATGCCTAAGGGCTCTAAAAATGCTACTTTCATCGGGTTGCTCCTTTCCTTTATTTATTGCTGTTTCAATATTTGAAATTGCATTTCGTTATTGCATGTATAGAATGCCACAACCGGCGACGATTGTCAAGAAGAATCTGACGGATTCACTTACCTAAAACAATGAATTTATATACAGATTTGACTTGTTTTGGCGGGCTTTGAGGGCCGCCATGCTTCCTGACTGTCAGGTCAGGAAGCGGGCCTTACCGGCAAACCGGAATATACATGCAGCACTACAGCAGATGCACCGCCACAAGCATCAGCACGATGCTGACCAGCACGCTTAAGGAATTGATGGTGCCGGCCAAGGTGTAATCTTCCTGCAGCAGCGCGGTAAAGGGCGGCGCAGCGGAGCCGATGGGTGCCAGCACCAGCAGCACCAGAGCCTCCCGCACTTCACGGACAAAGGGCGTAAAGAACCAGAAACAGACCGCCAGCAGAATGGAGATTCCGAAACGGACGGCCAGAAAACCGGCAATCTCCTTTCCCTTTTCCTGCAGGCTGTCGGTGCGGAAAGCCACCCCCAGCATAAACATGCTTAAAAAGGGGTTTGCGTTGGCGCCGATCTGAGCAACGGAAATCACCGGCGCGGGAATGGAAATGCCGATCACCGCCAGAATCCCCATAAGCAGATAGGAAAGAAACGGGATGGAGGTCAGCATGTTTCCGCCGATCCTGCGCACTACGGCCTTCACCGTGTGAACCTTGTTTTTGTTGTGCACGATGCCGGCAATGCTGTAGGAACCGCCCAGAACGATGACGGAATTTCCGATGTCAAACAGACCCACGGCCATCATCCCGGCGGTTCCTAAGAAACCCTGAATGAAGGGCATGGCAAAATTGCCGATGTTGTAACCGGCCATGTTTAAAAGGCCAAAGGACTGCCAGGTATTCCCACGTTTTGCGTAAAAGAAATAGCCGCAGATCATCAGAATAACGCCGCAGACAATGCCAAACAACGTCAGAAGAAGCATGGACATGGCAAAGTGAGCGCCGTTTAAGTTCACGATTACCGCGCAGGGCAGCGTCAGCTTCAGCACAATTCTGGACAACAGTGTAAATTCGCTTTGCTTCACCAGTCCGATGCGCTTAAAGAAGTAGCCCAGAAAAATGAAAAAGATCAGCGAAAATGCTTTTAAAAAGACGTCACTCAAGACCGTGTCCTTCCTATCTTCCGATCATGTCTGCACCCATTTCCCCAGAAAGCGTCTGGGTGATCCGACGGAACTCCTCCAGTTTCGGCAGGATGTGTTCATCCGTCATACGGCTGGTGGGACCGGTGACACTGATGCCGGCGATGATGCGATTGTCCGGCCCATACACCGGAAAAGCCACGCAGCGGGCACCGATTTCCTTTTCCTCGTTGTCAAAGGAATACCCCTTCTGCCGGACGTTGGAAAGATCTGCCAGCAGCGCCTTGGAGTCTGTAATGGTGTGCTCCGTAAAGGGAATGCGTTCCACCCGGGAAAGATAATCCGAAAGCCAGGCTTCGTCATGCTGGGAAAGGAACAGCTTTCCGATGCCGTTGCAGTACATGGGAGCCGCATTGCCCACCTGCTGAACGCTCATCAGAGACTGATTGCGCACCCGAAGGACTTCCACGTAAACCGCCGTATCCTCCTGCTCCACCGCCAGGCAGACCGATTCGCCGAAGATTGCGGAAAGCTCCTGCATATGAGGTTTGGCCAGTTCCCGCAGTTCCTCTTCCGGATGCAGATGGCTGGCTAAAGCGCAGATTTTCATGGTGGCGGCGTACCGCGAGGAAGCCGGATCCTGCCGGGCATAACCACAGTGGACCAACGTCATCAGAAAACGCAGCGCCGTGCTGGCGTTCATATCCAGATCGGCAGCGATATCCTGCAGCCGACGGGGTTCCTCCTGAAGGACAAGGTATTCCAGCAGATTTAAAAGCTTCTCACTGGACTGATTACCACGGGTTTTGTTTTCGCTCATATGCACCTCCTGTGCCAGAATCAGGCAAAGGGTATTTTACAACCGGGTTTCATTTTTTGCAATAGCATTGTGAACTCCCTTCTTGCCGCCTGCGGCGACAAGAAGCAGCGTATTCTCTCTTATTGCCGCCTTCGGCGACAATAAGCAGCGCAAATATAAAACGGGCCTCGCGGCCCGTTTTATATTTGCTTAGTTGTTGATCAGCTTGTCGTTTTCGTTGTTCCAGCTGTAAAGCTTGCGGATCTCGGCGCCGATCTTCTCGGAGGGATGCTCGCTGGCTTTCTTTCTCATGGCCTTGAAGTGTACCTGACGGCCGGCGTTGCTCATATCCTGCAGGAACTCGCTGGCGAAGGTGCCATCCTGGATGTCGGCTAAGATCTTCTTCATGGCCCTCTTGGTGTCTTCGGTGATGATCTTCGGACCGGTTACATAGTCACCGTACTCAGCGGTGTTGGAAATGGAGTAACGCATTCCTGCGAAACCGGACTGGTAGATCAGGTCCACGATCAGCTTCATCTCGTGGATGCACTCGAAGTAAGCATTGCGGGGATCGTAACCGGCTTCGGTTAAGGTCTCAAAGCCTGCCTGCATCAGAGCGCAGACACCGCCGCAAAGAACAGCCTGCTCACCGAACAGGTCGGTTTCGGTCTCGGTGCGGAAGGTGGTCTCTAACAGACCCGCGCGGGCGCCGCCGATACCTGCGCCATAGGCAAGAGCCAGATCCCAGGCCTTGCCGGTGGCATCCTGATGAACAGCAACCAGGCAGGGCGTTCCCTTGCCGGCCTGATACTCGCTGCGGACGGTATGACCCGGAGCCTTCGGAGCGATCATGGCAACGTCCACATCCGCCGGCGGGGTAATGCAGCCAAAATGGATGTTGAAGCCGTGAGCAAACATCAGCATGTTGCCGGGCTCTAAGTTGGGCTCGATCTCGTTCTTGTACATATCAGCCTGCTTCTCATCATTGATCAGGATCATGATGATGTCAGCCAGCTTTGCCGCTTCCGCGGTGGTATAAACCTGAAAGCCCTGCTCTTCGGCGCGCTTCCAGGAACGGCTGCCCTCATACAGGCCGATGATGACATCGCAGCCGGACTCTTTTAAGTTCAGCGCATGCGCGTGGCCCTGGGAACCGTAACCGATGATGGCGATCTTCTTGCCGTCAAGCATTGCCAGGTTGCAGTCTTCCTGATAGAAAATTCTTGCGTCTGTTGCCATTGTTCATTACCTCCTATAGCACTTGGGATACTCTATGTGCACCGCGGACCGACCGCGGAGCCATGCAATTTATTCCGGATCCGGCGCGATCATGACCACGTCTTCCGTACCGCGGCTTAAGCCGGTCAGACCGGTGCGGGCCAGCTCTAAGATCTCGTAATCCGCCAGCATGTCCAGGAAGCTTTCCAGCTTGTCCTGATGGCCGGTGACTTCAATAACCATGGAGTCGTGGGTAACGTCCACCACCTTGCCGTGGAAAATCGTCGTGATGGTCAGCACGCCCTGACGATCCGCCTCCCGAGCGGCGATCTTTACCAGCATCAGTTCCCGGGTCACCGAAGCCGTGGGCTCTAAGATCTTGATGTCCACCACGTCTTCCAGTTTTGCCACCTGTTTTTCGATCTGTTCCAGAATGGGCTTTTCACCGGTGGCCACGATGGTCATGCGGGTAAACCGCGGATCCGCCGTCACGCCGGCACTGAAACTGTCAATATTAAAACCCCGGCGGGAAAACAGACCGGAAACGTGACTTAACACACCGGACGTATTTTCAACCAGCACGGAAAGAACCATTCTGCGCATATCTCTTACCTCTTTACGGGCAGACCGCCAACAGGATCATCATTTGCTTCTTCGGTTCTGCCGCTTCAACGCTTTATCGCGATGATCTGCATGGCGTCTATCATAGCACAATGCGAGCATAAATCAAAGCAAAATCTGACAGATACAGCCGATCTGCCCCTCTGCGCGGAAATGGGTGAACCGGGCCGTCCCTTTGTCCATTCCCGGATAGGAAACCGGATCCGTTTCGGATTCGCCATAGGCCATCCGGGGCAGGATGTCAGTCAGCGGCTCGTCCAATGCTTTTGCCGCCGCTTCCGCTGCCGTCCAAAGCAGCAGGAATGTTTCGCCTCCGTCCTCGATTCCGTGGATCCGCTCCCGCACGTTTTCAGAGAAAAACCGGGAAGCGATGAGCCGCTCATATGCGCGGTTGACGCAGAAGCGATCCGCGTCTTCCAGGTCGATGCCCACCGGGCCATCAAAGGAAACAGCCGCTGCCGCTGCATGGGCAGTATGGGCCATGGAGATCCAGACCTGGCCGGAGGGCGTGTCCGAACCGCCGTCATGGGAATCCGCGGCGTTATTTGCCGATGTGCCGGCATTATCTGACAGACACTCTGAAGAATGGGCTGTCAGATACGGCTTCCCGCGCTTGGTATACCCGTAAACAAAAGGTTCCTCCACCCCCAGTTTACGCAGGATCGTTTCCAGCAGCCATCCGGCCGCAATGCTCTGCCGCCGTGCGCCGGCGTGTTCGATCCGCTCCAGCCGCTTTTGACGGGAGGCGGAACAGGCCGATAAGGCTTTCTCTTCCGTTGCCGCGTCCCAGGCTGAAAAATCCACACATCCGGCGCAAAAACCCGGCTGGTCTGTGAGCGTTTCCCAGATCACTCTTCCGTACCCTCTGCCGCAGCTTCCGCAGATGCCATTGCATCAGCCGCAGCTCCTGCAGTTTCCGTAGCTTCCTCAGCCGCATTTTCTGCCGCTTCTTTTACTTCCTCTGCAGGGGCTTCCGCGGATTTTTTCGCGTCTTCCACCGCTTCTTTGATGTCTTCCGCCACCTGCTCTGCGGCCTCTTTCAGATCCTTTGCAGCTTCTCCCATGGCTTCTTTAAAGTCGGCTGCCGCTTCTTTTGCCTGTGCTTTCAGGCCGTCGACGGCTTCTTTTGCAGACTCCGCTTCCTTCGGCGCATCCTTTTTCAGATCGGAAAGCACGTCTTCCGTGGCTTCCTTGGCTTCCGTAAAGGCGGTTTCCACTTTCGTCTTTAAGGTTTCCGCGAAGGCATCGGTCTTTTCCTGCATATTGTCAAGGAATTCGTTTACCTCTTCCTTGTTGTTGATCTTACGATTGACAATCCGTCCGGATTCGATGGATTCTTCGCCGCGCTTTGCCAGTTCTTCCACCAGTTCCTTGCCTTTTTCGCTGGCGACAGCCAGGGCGCCCACGCCTGCCAAAGCCAGTTTCTTTAAAGATTCACCCAGTGTACTCATGGAATACTCCTCCTTTGATCAATTATCCTTTTTGCATTTGGACCACCCAGCCACCGCATTAGAAGCTTAAGCTGCAGATTCCGTCTGCAGTCTGCAGCTCCAATGGCCTGCAGGTCGATACTTTGTTATTATAATCCCTTTTCCGTTCCTGCGCAAAAACAATGAGTTTTAATATAAATTCAGCGTTTGCTTATGTCTCTAAACACGATCAAAAAACGGATCAGCTTTGCTCCTCTTTCTTTCTCGTCGTTCTTCTGCGATTGGATCCGCCGATGCCGCCTTTCTGTCCCCCGGTGCTGCTTTTGCCTGCATAGAAAGGCGAAACCACGGCAAATTGTGCATTCAAAGCCTGCTGATTGTACAATCGCATGACCCGATCCGTATTGCGGCGGATGTAGTTCTCCAGTTTCTGCATGTACTCGTCTTCGGTGATGGTTCCTTCCGCCACGTAGGTTAATCCCTTTTCCCAGCTGGCGGTCAGTTCC
This sequence comes from Shuttleworthella sp., assembly GCA_045544375.1. Lineage (GTDB taxonomy): Bacteria > Bacillota > Clostridia > Lachnospirales > Lachnospiraceae > Shuttleworthia. Next base: position 44,781 of record JAZPYY010000052.1, on the reverse strand, counting down.
GGATTGAGCATGGAAGTCAGGGAAGTGTACACCACATCGAAAATCATCTCGCCCAGCAACGTCGGCGTGATGATCTGGGTTTTGCTGTTCAGGTTCAGGTAGCCGTTTTTAAACAGCTTCTTTAGAATTTCAGCCCGGGTGGCGGAGGTTCCGATACCGCTGCCCTTGATCTGGGCCCGCAGTTCCTCGTCTTCGATGAGCTGGCCCGCATTTTCCATGGCCAGAATCATGGAACCGGAATTGTACCGTTTCGGCGGCGAAGTCTCTCCTTCCCGCACGGCAAAGGATATAAACTGCACCGGACTTCCCTTTTTTAACACCGGAAGCAGGGCGGCTAAAGCGGCGTTTCCTTCTTCCTCCGGATTGCCGTCCTCGGCGCCCTCATCCTCTCCTTCCGGGGAAGCGCTGCCCTGGGGTACGCCGGCATCCGAAGAAGCAGCCCGTTTTTTGCGGAAGGAATACTGCATTACAGCCAGGTATCCCTCTTCGGAAAGGATCCGGTCCGAGGCAAAATAGCTTTCCGTATCCAGTTTTACCGTAAGGCCGATCTTCTCATACACCGCCGGCGGGTAAAAGATGGCCAGGAACCGGCGGACGATGACCTCGTACACCTTCACACTGCGGGAGGAAAGCCGGGACAGCTCGTTTAATCCCGATCCCGTGGGAATGATGGCGTAGTGGTCGGTGATCTGCTTGTCGTTGGTGTAGCGGGTTTTGGCGACACCCTTGTAAAGGCCCTTTTCCAGGATCTCCCGGACAAAGGGAGCCACCCCGGGAATGCTTCCCAATCCCCGGATGTTTTTGTCGATCTGCTTGGCCACAGCGGTGGACAGCACCCGGGCGTCGGTACGGGGATAGGTCACCAGCTTCTTTTCGTAAAGTTCCTGCACGGTCTGCAGGGTTTCGTCCGGGCTGATTTTAAACATGCGGGAGCAGTCGTTCTGCAGCTCGGCAAGGTTGTACAGAAGGGGTGCATTTTTCTTTTCTTTTTTCTTTTCAATGCGGGCAATGGAACCCCACACCTCCGGCTCGCCGATAAGAGTAAGCACGTTGTCCGGCAGGCCGCCTTGGGCCGCCAGATCTCCCCGACGGCTCTGGGCGCCGATAAGCGCTAAAGCGTCTTCCCGTTTGGAGAAGCCGTTTTCCTTATACAGTTTTGGAGATTCAAAATACGCGGAGCCTTCCACCGCCCGCCATTCCAGATCTGACAGCACAGCGGTTTTCGTCTCCTGCCCGGCGGCTACCGGATTTGCAACATCTGTCATACCCGTCAAAGCAGTCGGCATGCCTGCCGCCGCATCCGATGCAACTGCCGCGTCCCCATCCGCCGGAATCTTCACATCTGCCAGCACCCGGTAAAAGGGTGTTTTTTCAAAGGAACGGATTTCCCGCTCCCGGCGCACCACCATGCCCAGCACACAGGTCATCACCCGGCCCACAGAAATCACGCAGCGCTTTTCCTTTAAGAGGCCGGCCAGCACGTTTCCGTATTTTAAGGTCAGCAGCCTGGAAAAGTTGATGCCCATGAGGTAATCTTCCTTGGCCCGCAGATAGGCGGAGGCGGCCAGATTGTCATAATCGCTTAAAGGCCGGGCTTCTTTGATGCCCCGCAGAATTTCCTCTTCCGTCTGGGAATCGATCCACACCCGGCGGCGTTCCTTGCCCTTCACCCCGGCTTCCTGCTCCACCAGGCGGTAGATGTATTCTCCCTCTCGTCCCGAGTCGGTGCAGACGTAGATGGTGTCCACATCCGGCCGGTTTAAGAGCCCCTTGACGATGTCAAACTGCTTTTTGGAGGATTCGATCACCTCGTAGAGGAAATGGTCCGGCAGGAAAGGCAGGGTATCTAAGCGCCAGCGGCGGTAGGATTCGTCATAGACCTCCGGATAGCTCATGGTCACCAGATGGCCGACGCACCAGGTGACCACGGCATTCTCTCCCTCCAGATACCCGTCTCTGCGAGCGGTGGAAAGGTGAAGAGCCTTGGCAAATTCCTGGGCGACGCTGGGTTTTTCGGCAATGTAAAGTGATTTTCCCATGGGGCCTCCAAAAAGAGATCAACGAGTCTGCGCAGTATACGCAGCTTTCCGGTCTAACGGTAAAATCTGTGCGCGGGAGCATTATCCCTATAAATTCGATGCACGGCGCTTTCGTAAGGAAAGAAGCCGTGCATCGGAACGTTTTGTTCTTATTTCGCAGTAATGTATCCCAGCTTGGTGAGAAGCTCGGCGCCTAACAGAGCGCCGCCCGCCGCGCCGCGGATGGTGTTGTGGGACAGGCCCACGAACTTCCAGTCGTACACCGTATCCTCACGCAGGCGTCCGATGGAAACACCGAAGCCGCGCTCGTAATCCACGTCTAAGGTGACCTGGGGACGGTTGTCTTCTTCCATGTACTGAATGAACTGCTTCGGCGCGCTGGGAAGCTCCAGTTCCTGGGGAAGTCCCTTGAAGTCTAACAGGGCCTGTACCAGTTCTTCCTTGGTGGCCTGCTTGCGGAACTTCACAAAGGCGGCAGCCGTGTGGCCGTTTAACACCGGCACGCGGATGCACTGGGAGGTGATCACCGGCTCCGTGGCGGGAACGATCACGCCCTGTTCGGGATCGTAGGTACCCCAGATGCGCAGGGGCTCCTTCTCGCTCTTTTCTTCTTCACCGCCGATGTAGGGGATGATGTTTTCCACCATTTCCGGCCAGTCCTTAAAGGTCTTTCCGGCGCCGGAGATGGCCTGGTAGGTGGTGACCACCACTTCGTAGGGCTCCCACTTCTTCCAGGCGGTTAAGGCTGGGGTGTAGGACTGAATCGAGCAGTTGGGTTTCACGCAGATGAAGCCCCGGGTGGTGCCCAGACGCTTTTTCTGATCTGCGATAACCGCCAGGTGGGCGTCGTTGATCTCGGGGATCAGCATGGGCACATCCGGCGTCCAGCGATGAGCGCTGTTGTTGGAAACCACCGGAACCTCCGCCTTAGCGTAGGCTTCCTCAATGGCTTTGATCTCGTCCTTGGACATGTCCACGGCGCTGAATACGAAATCCACCGCTGCGGCCACTTTTTCGATGTCGTTGACATCGCAGACGATCATGTTTTTCACTTTTTCCGGCATGGGCGTGGTCATCTTCCAGCGGCTGCCCACAGCGTTTTCATAGGTCTGACCGGCGCTGCGGGGGCTGGCCGCCAGCACGCAGATGTCATACCAGGGATGCTCGGCTAAAAGCGTGATGAAACGCTGTCCCACCATACCGGTGGCGCCGAGAATACCAACCTTCAGTTTCTTTTCCATTTTATGCTCCTTTCCGCGCCCTGCGCGTTCCCCATCCGTCCTAATTGTCAAATTGCACGACCCGTGCACTCCCCGATTTACCCTTATGGTGAACATAAAAAAGCTTCCGCATCTGCGATCTGCGCTTCCATGGCTGCCCGGCCCGGGGCTCCGGTGGTGAGACGGCGCTCCACACAGGCTTCCATGGAAAGAGCCTCGTAAATATCTTCTTCAAAGGCCGGCGAATAGGCCTGCAGTTCGTCTAAGGTCAGTTCGTCGATGGCGATCTGCCGCACGACGCAGTCCACAACGATGCGGCCGATGATGCCGTGGGCGTCCCGGAAGGGAACTCCCTTGCGCACCAGATAATCCGCCGCATCAGTGGCGTTGGTAAATCCCCGCCGGGCGGAACGGGCCATCACGTCTTTGCGATAGCTCATGGAGGAAAGCATGCCCGCAAAAAGGAGGATACAGCTGCGCACCGTATCCATGGCGTCGAAGGCCATTTCCTTATCTTCCTGCATGTCCTTGTTGTAAGCCAGCGGAATGCCCTTCATGGTGACCAGCAGGGCGTTTAAGGCCCCGTACACACGGCCGGTTTTGCCCCGCACCAGTTCGGCGATGTCGGGATTCTTTTTCTGGGGCATGATGGAACTGCCCGTGCTGTAGGCATCGTCGATTTCCACGAAGCGATACTCATCGCTGTTCCAGAGGATGATCTCCTCGCAGAAGCGGCTTAAATGCATCTGGATGAGGGATAAATCAGACAGATATTCGATGAGATAATCCCGGTCGGACACCCCGTCCATGGAGTTGGCACAGGGCCGGTCAAAGCCCAGTTCCCGAGCGGTGTATTCCCGATCCAGCGGATAGGTGGTTCCGGCAAAGGCACCGCTGCCTAAGGGGCATTCGTTCATGTGCACCCGGGTGTCGGACAGGCGGATCAGATCCCGCCGGAACATGGCAAAATAGGCGCCTAAATGATGGGCCAGTGTGGTGGGCTGGGCCTTCTGCAGATGGGTAAAGCCCGGCATGACCGTATCCACATGCTCTTTCATCTGAGACAGGATCACGGAAAGCAGGGTGCGAAGGGCCTCCGCCGTCCGGGACAGATCCTCCCGCACGTACATGCGCATATCTAAGGCCACCTGGTCGTTGCGGCTGCGGCCGGTATGCATGCGCTTTCCGGCGTCGCCGATGCGGGAAATCAGTTCGGCCTCCACGAAGCTGTGGATATCTTCTGCCGTCTCGTCGATGGAAAGGCGGCCGCAGGAAATCTCTTCGGCAATGGCCGAAAGGCCGCTTTCGATGGCAGTTCCGTCTTCTTCGCTTAAAATGCCCTGCTTTACAAGCATGGCCGCGTGCACACGGCTGCCTTCGATATCGCACGCCCACAGGCGTTTGTCAAAGGTGATGGAAGCATTGAACCGGAACACGTCCGGATCGGTCTCCTTGGTAAAGCGTCCGCCCCAAAGCTGCGCCATAATGTCATTCCTTCCTTTTATCGCATTTGGAATCTTTTTCCCTCTCCCGCTGCTGCTTCGAGAAAATGCAGCCGCAGTAATCCTGACGGTACAGGTCATATTCCCGGGACAGTTCGATGGAGTGCTGATAACCGCCCTTCTTTTTAAAGTCGGAGGGAAGCCAGGCCACGCCGTAGGTTTCGCCGGCTTTCTGTCCGATTTCATTTAACAGTGCAGCGTCTTTCATCGGGCTGATGGTCAGAGATGTGGTGAAATAATCGGCCCCCTGTTCCGCCGCGATCCGGGCGGCGTCAAAAAGCCGCAGTTCAAAGCAGATTTCGCACCGGGCTCCCCGCTCCGGCTCGTTCTCGTATCCGTGCACGGCGGTAAAAAAACGTTCCGGATCGTAGACGCCTTCCACAAAGTGCACGGGATTCGGCAGTTTCATGGCCGAAATCAGGCCCTCTAACTCTTTCGCACGGTGTTCGTACTCTTTGCGGGGTGAAATGTTCGGATTGTAGAAATAGTCGATGATTTCAAAATGAGGAGATAAAACCGAAAGCACATGGGAGGAACAGGGCGCACAGCAGCTGTGCAGAAGGAGCGTAGGAACCTGCCCTTCTTTCTGCTGTGCGATGATCTCTTCCATCTGCTTCTGGTAGTTCACCGCATTGTGCTGATGAACGGGCGATTTTGTCATTCGCGGCTCTTTCTGCGCTGCAGCGCTTTCGTGTCGTAATCCATCCGGGCCTGCAGAACCACATAGGCTCCCACATACAGAATCGCCATAAGAACCATAAAGATGATATGGCCGCGCAGCACACCTGCGATGATCTGAACCACGGCAACCGCCGCCGGCACATAGATGGGCGTCTCATTTAACAGCCAGGCTAAAAGGGCCTCTAAGGCGATAAACAGAATGACGGAGATGGCCGGAATGTGAAGCGCAAAAATGGAAATCAGCGCGAAGACAAGTGCTGCCGCGCCGAGAACGATCGGACCGGTAAAGGCGATCTGATACTGCAGACCGCTGCGTTTGGTACGTTTGGCTGCCACGGAAAACTCCTTTCTGCGTAAAACGCTTTGCTTCTTAACCTCACAAGTATAATTGAAAAAAAGAAAACTCTCAATACCTGAAAGATGATTTTCTGCTTGCAATTCTCCCGGAATTTGTTATAATCATGTTCGTGTCCGGCGAAACCCGGTTCACGCTGCTCCGATAGCTCAGCAGGTAGAGCACTTCACTCGTAATGAAGGGGTCATCGGTTCGAGTCCGATCCGGAGCTTTTGCAACATCCCGGCGCTTTTGCGATTCTCTCCTTATGCATGCATAAGGAGTCTTTTTATGTCCAAAGATATTTCAGAACACATCGTTCCTTTTCCCGCAGCTGCGGCTTCTGCCGATTCCACTTTAGCCTGGCGTCAGGTGTCGGCCTCGCTGCGCCGGCTTTTTTCTGATTTTTCCAAGGCAAAACCCCGCATTCTTCCCCGGCTGCTGCATGAAAAGCGGCACGCATCCCTGCTTTCCGGGCTGCCCCACCACTGCATCTGCGATCTGGCCGTCTGCTATGTGGTGCTGCTGGTCCAAGACGACAGTCAGACAGCCTGCGCCTATCTTTCAAACGAGCACCTGGCCGCCTGGCCGGGAGTCACCGAAAAAGACCTGTTTGCTGCGGCCTTGGAAAACGGGCCGAAGCTTCTTCCCGCCGTCCGCCTGGATATTACGGATCCCTCCTCCTGGCCCACGGCCGGGGCTGTGTATGAAGAAGGAGGCGAAAACGATCCGCTGGCCAATGCTCCCTTTGACGCGCCTCATATTCTGGCCGTGACCAACTGCCGGCAGCAGTACGGCGCTTCGGCGGTTCTGTATCCGGGGGAGCTTTCAAAACTTGCGGATGCCTGGCAGGACGATCTTCTGCTGCTTCCCAGCAGTGTGCACGAAATGCTGGCCCTGCCCGCCTCCGAATTTGCCTCCTCCAACCCCGATCCCATGATCCGGGAAATCAACGCGTCGGTGCTGCAGCCGGAGGACATTCTCTCCGACCACAGTTACCGCTATGTCCGGCAGTACGACCGGATTCTTCTTCCAAACCGTCCGGGCAGATAGAGATATAACAGTAAAGCTGCGCAGACGCCCCATCCGGCATCTTCCGCCGCGATTCTATAGATCGTCAGCGTTTTAAGATGCTCTTTGGCGCACTGCGCAGCTTTTTAATTTTTTGTCGTTTTCGCCGTTGATTCATCCAGCGGTGAAGTCATCGCGTCTTTTGCCGTTGCTTTCGCGATGCTGTTATCGCACCTTCCGCAGCCGCGTTGAAGATGCCTTCATCGTGCATTCTTAAGTTCCCTGGCATTGGCCAGCACCGTATCCGACAGCACATCGCCGCCCAACATCCGGGCCAGTTCCTGCAGGGTCTCTTCTTCCGTCAGCCGGCGCACACGGGATTCGGTGCGCTCGTTGTGCACTTCCTTGGAAATCAGAAAATGCACATCCGCCTTCGCCGCGATCTGGGGCAGATGGGTGATGCAGATCACCTGCTGGTACGCGGCGGCTTCCTTTAAGCGCCGGGCCACAGCAGAGGCGGTCGCGCCGCTGATACCGGCGTCGATTTCGTCGAAGATCAGGGTGTCGATTTCCCCCTGCTTGGCCTGCACGGTTTTCACCGCCAGCATGATTCGGGACAGTTCGCCGCCGGAGGCCACCGCCGACAGGGGGCGAAGGGGCTCCCCGGGGTTGGTGGAAATGTAAAACACCACATGGTCTGCACCCGCCGGTCCCGGCTGGGCTTCTTCCACGCGGCACTCAAACCGCACGTCCAGGAAATTCAGTTCCGAAAGAGCTTTGATCAGTTCCTTTTCAAAGGCCGCACCCTTGGATTTCCGCAGGGCCGTGGCCTTTTTGCATGCGTCTTCAAAATCCTTTTGCGCGGCGTCCAGTTTGGCTTTCAGGCCGTTTTTGTAGGCGTCAAAATCGCAGAGAATGGCCAGCCGTTTCTTCTTCTGTTCCAGGGCATCCAATACCGCGGCGATGGTCTGGCCGTACTTGGCCTTCAGATCCAGAATCAGATCCAGCCGTTTCTGCAGCTCGTCCATCTCCTGGGGATCATATTCCGCATCCCGAACATAGGCAGACAGATCCCGGGTCACATCGGAAAACAGGGCGTCCGCCTCCATCAGCGCGTCGTAAATGGCCTGTACCGCCGGATCGTATTCCCGCACCGGTTCCAGACAGCGCAGGGCCCGGGCGATCTGGGCCGAAGCCTCCTCCCCCAGGGCATCCTGGGCTTCGCCGGCGGCTTCGGAAAGGCGCTGGGCATGGGAAAGCAGCCGGAAACGGGCGGAAAGCTCTTCATCCTCTCCCTCCCGCAGGGCGGCCTCTTCGATTTCGGCGATCTCATGCTCCAAAAAGGACGTTTCCCGCAGGCGCATGGATTCGTCCGCCGTGGCCTCCTGCCATTCCTTTTCACAGGCTTTGAAAGCCTTCCATGTTTCCGAGAGGGTTTCCCGCAGCGCTGCCATTTCATCCCCGGCATATCCGTCTAAAATGGCCATCTGACTCTGTTCGTGCATCAGAGACTGGGATTCATTCTGCCCGTATACGGACAAAAGCCGGGCCCCGGTTTTGGCAAGCACCCCGGCGGGAACCGTCTCGCCGTTGATGCGGGCCACGGAACGGCCGTCCCGGATGCGCCGGGACAGAATCAGGTCCGCCGGATTATCTTCGTCCAATGGAATGTCCTGGGCTTTCAGTTCCGCCAGAAGTTCCTCATCTTCCACGTGGAAAATGGCTTCCGCCAGACCGTCTTCCTCATCGGAGCGCAGAATGTCCTTGGGCACCCGGCCTCCCAAGGCAAACCCCAGGGCGCCCAAAAGAATGGACTTTCCGGCGCCGGTTTCTCCCGAGAGAATATTCAGACCCCTACCGAAGGAGATTTCCTCCTCCCGGATCAGGGCCAGGTTGCGGATATGAAGTTCGCAAAGCATGTCTTCACTTCCTTTTCATCACTTTTCCGGCAGCATCTGACGCAGCCGCGCCATCACCGCGGCCGTATCCTCTACGGAACGGACGGCGCACATGATGGTGTCGTCGCCGGCGATGCTTCCCACAATTTCATACAGCTCCATCTGGTCTAAGGCAGCCGCCACCGCCATAGCCATACCGGACACAGTGCGGATCACCAGGATATTCTGGGCATTGTCCATGGACAGAAAGCCGTCCCGGAAGATGCGGACGTACTTTTCCTGCAGATCTTCGGGGGTTCCCCGATAGGCCACGTACACCGACTTGCCGCTGGCTAAGGGTACCTTGGTCAGCTGCATTTCCCGGATGTCCCGGGATACGGTGGCCTGGGTCACGTCGTGACCTAACGCACGCAGTTTTTCGGTCAGTTCTTCCTGGGTGGAAATCTCTTCCTTAATGATCAGATCCAGAATCAGGTTCTGACGGCTTTGTTTGCTCATAATCATTCCTCACTATTCCTGCATTTTTGCCCGCATCCGTTCCAGGAAATTCACCTCGGAAAGACGGATCAGGCGCATTTTTTTATGGGCCTTGCGCACCACAAGGCGTTCTTTTGGCATAAGGTTTCGGGCATGTCCGCCATCGAAGGTTAACAGTGCCCGGGGGGTATCCTGTTCATGACGGGGACGGATCTCCAAAGCGATCTCGTCACAGGGATCCAAGACGATGCTTCGCACGTTTAACGAATGGGGATTTAAAGGCGTCAGCAGAATGGCTTCCGTCTTGGGATCCACAATGGGACCGCCGGCGGACAGGTTGTAGGCCGTGGAACCGGTGGGGGTGGCCAGCACCATGCCGTCGCAGTTGCAGGCGTACAGAAAGGCCCCGTTGATATATACCGCCACCCGAAGAATCTCCATGGGGGAGGCACTGGCCATGACGATATCGTTTAAGGCGTCAGTGGCGCTCTCGTCGTCAATCCGTCCCGCCAGCATCATCCGCTCTTCAATGGCGTAATCGTCTCCGATAAGCCGGGGGATGGAGGTAAAGGCCGTATTGCGGTCCAGTTCGCACAGATAGCCTAAGTGCCCCAGGTTGATACCAATTAGGGGAATCCCGGAGCCATAGGTATTCTGGGCCGAGCGGATCATGTTTCCGTCGCCCCCCACGCAGAGAACGCATTCCGTTCCTTCGGGGATATCCACCCGGGTCCGTCCCGGCCGGTCCTCAGGATTTTCCGCTAAGGCCACCTCCGCTCCGGCTTCCTGCAGGGCGCGGACATATTCCTCGATAAAGGGCCGGGCTTCGCCGTTTAAGTTTCGGGTCAGTAACAGAAACCGTTTCATGGCATGCTCCTTACGCCTTGTCCAGGGCGGCGTGGGCGTCGCCCACCACATCCTTTGCTATTTCACAGATGGACTGCGCCTCTGCAGAAAGCACTGTGGCTTCCCGGTCTTTTGGCACGGTCCCTTCCTGTGCCTCCGAGGGGATCTCTTCCGGGGAAACCTCTTCCGCTTCCTCTGAACCTCTCTTCCGCAGCCAGATCAGATATTCGATGTTTCCTTCCGGTCCCTTTACCGGAGAGTAGGTCAGACCTAAGGGGGCAAATCCCAGAGCATCGGCGGTTTGGGTCACCTTTTCGATGACTTCCCGGTGCACCGCCGGATCCCGGACCACGCCCTTCTTGCCCACCTTTTCCCGGCCGGCCTCAAACTGGGGTTTGATCAGGCACACCATTTCGGCGCCGTCTTTTAAGAGGACATGGGCCGCCGGAAGCACCTTGTCCAGGGAGATAAAGGACACATCCACCGAAGCGAAATCCAAGGGCTCGCCGATGTCTTCAGGAGTCACGTAGCGGATATTGGTTTTTTCCATCACCACCACCCGTTCGTCCTGCCGCAGGCTCCAGGCCAGCTGGCCGTAGCCCACGTCCACGGCGTACACCCGCACCGCGCCGTTCTGCAGCATGCAGTCGGTAAAGCCGCCGGTGGATGCACCGATATCCATGCACACCAGCCCCTCCAGGCGGATGGGAAAGGTCTGCATGGCTTTTTCCAGTTTTAAGCCTCCGCGGCTGACATAGGCCAGGGTTTTTCCGCGGATTTCAATGACGGCGTCTTCGGCCACCTGTGTGCCCGCTTTGTCTTCCCGCTGTCCGTCCACGAAAACGATGCCTTCCATGATCATGGTTTTCGCCCGTTCCCGGGAAGGGGCCAGGCCTTCCGAAACCAGCCGTATATCCAGACGTTCTTTCACGATAATTTCTCCGAAACGGCTTGCGCCACACTTTGGGCATCCATGCCCAGAATTTCCTTCAGCCGGGCGGGACTTCCGTGGGGAATGAACCGGTCCTCCACGGCGATGGGCAGCACCTGTCCGCCAAAGCCTTCTTCCATAAGCCAGGCCGCCACGTGTTCTCCGAATCCCCCGGCGTGGACGTTATCCTCCAGGGTCACCACAAGGTCGGCATCAAAATGCGCCCGCAGGCAGTCCTTGTCAAAGGGCGCAGCAAACCGGGCATTCACCACCGTAAGATCCCAGTGGGCCGTTTCTTCCTGTTCGGCCAGCAGGGCCGCGGCATCCGCAGCGGTCTCCGTCATGCTGCCTAAAGCGAAAAACAGCACCTTTCTGCCCGTGCCTTCTTTATGGCTTAACAGCTCGCTTTTGCCTGTTTCCACCGGCGCCCGCAGCTCTTTAAACCGGCTGCCGGCCTCTCCCCGGGGATAGCGCACCGCCACGGGCATGCCTGCCGCCACGGCGTATTTCATCATGTCCGACAGTTCCCATTTATTCTTGGGCGCCAGCACGGTCATGCCCGGAATGGAGGTCAGAAAACTGAGGTCAAACACCCCCTGATGGGTTTCTCCGTCTGCGCCCACCAGACCGGCGCGGTCCACTGCCAGCACCACCGGCAGCTTCTGCATGCACACGTCAATGAGCACCTGGTCGTAGGCCCGCTGCAGGAAGGACGAGTACAGGGCCACCACCGGAACCAGCCCCTGGGTGGCAAGAGCCGCGGCGAATGATACGGCGTGCTGCTCGGCGATGCCCACGTCAAAGAAGCGCTCCGGGAAGCGGTTGTGAAACCGGTGCAGACCGGTGCCGTCTTCCATGGCGGCCGTCACCGCCACCACCTTGGGATTGCGCTCTCCCAGCTTGCACATGACCGTGGCAAAAACGTCAGTGTAGGATGTGGCCACCGGGTTTTTGGGAAGGCCGGTCTTAACGTCGTAGGGACCGGTGCCGTGAAACCGGGCCGGATGCCGCTCGGCAGGCAGATAGCCATTGCCCTTTTTGGTGATCACGTGAACGATCACCGGGCCCTGATAGGACGCGGCCTCGGAAAAGATCTTCGTCATGGCCCCGATATCGCTTCCGTCCACGGGACCGAGATAGACGATGCCCATCTCTTCAAACAGCATCCCCGGCACCACCAGCTGTTTGATACCGCTTTTGGTCCGCCGGATGCGGTCAATTAAGACACTGCCGAAACCGGGCAGCTTTTCTAAGGAAGTCAGCACGCCTTCTTTTAAGCTCATGTACCCTTTGCTGGTACGGATGCGCGCTAAGGACGCCGGCATGCCGCCGACGTTTTCGGAAATGGACATTTCATTGTCATTTAGGATAATGACAAAGTTTTTCTTTAACGCCGAAGCGTTGTTTAAAGCCTCATAGGCTTCGCCGCCAGTGAGGGAACCGTCCCCGATGACGGCAAATACCCGGTAGTCCTCTCCCGTCAGTTCCCGGGCCCAGGCCAGCCCCAAGCCGGCGGAAATGGAGGTGGAACTGTGACCGGTATCGAAGACGTCGCAGTCGCTTTCCGCCCGTTTGGGAAACCCGCTCATGCCCCCGTAGGTGCGAAGGGTTTCAAACCCCTCCTTTCGCCCGGTCAGGATCTTGTGGGTGTAGGCCTGATGGCCCACGTCCCAGACGATTTTGTCCTTCGGCAGATTGCACACCCGATGCAGGGCGATGGTCAGTTCGATCACCCCTAAATTGGATGCCAGATGACCGCCGGTATTGGAAAGACTGTCAATCAGAAACTGCCGGATCTCTTCCGCCAGTAAAGGCAGTTCGCTCTCGGACAGCTGTTTGACGTCGTTTGGTTTATGGATACGCTCCAGAAGCATGTCCGCTCCTTTGCTGCAGACGTCCGTCCGCCATGGGGGAGGTTCGGCCGGGCCGATAAAGGCCGCCCGTCCATCCGAAGTCATGGGAACGGATCCGTCTGTTTAATGATTTCGATGAATCAGCCAGAGAAACAGCTCTTTTAAGAAAGATGTGTCGCCGGGAAGGGAGGACAGCATGTCCACCGCTTCATTCGTCAGGCGCTGCACCTCTTCCTGGGCCTTTTCGATGCCGCACACCGCCGCATAGGTGGGTTTTTCGTTTTCAGCATCGCTGCCCACGGGCTTTCCGATTTCCTCGATGTTTCCGGTGATATCTAAGATATCGTCCTGAATCTGGAATGCCATACCGATGCGCAGGGCGATGGCCCGGACGGTTTCCTGCTCTTCTTTTCGAGCACCCGCTAAGGCCGCGCCGATTTCCATGGCCGCGGAAAGCAGAGCGCCGGTTTTATAATCGTAGATAAACTGCAGATCGGACAGGGTCACGTCGGTGCGGCCTTCAGCCAGAAGATCCGCCACCTGACCGCCGATCATGCCCTCGGTACCCGCCCGGCGGGCTAAGATGCGGGCTGCCCGCAGGCCCCCGGACAGCAGCTGGGCTTCCGTGGCCTCTAAGGCCATGCACACGATCTCAAAGGCGCGGTTTAAAAGCGCGTCACCGCAGAGAATCGCCATGGCTTCGCCGTAGGCGGCGTGGGTGGTGGGCTTTCCCCGGCGCAGCAGGTCGTTGTCCATGGCGGGCAGATCATCGTGCACCAGCGAATAGGTGTGAATCATTTCGATGGCGGCCATAAAGGCGGTCACCAGCGGTTCATCCTCGGGGTTTAAGCCGAACAGCCGGGCTGTCTCCCCCACAAGCATGGGGCGCAGACGCTTGCCGCCGGCGTGAATGCTGTAATTCATGGCCTCGTAGACGATTTTCTGCGGCCCCCGTTCCGTGGGAAGCCACATGGCGATCTGTCGGTCAATAAGGTCGGCTTTGGTTTTGATTTCCTGTTCGATGCTCATGCCTGCTCCTGTTCTTCAAAAGGCACCAGTCGTCCGTCCTGTTCCAGCATCAGGACCTGCTTTTCCACCGCGTCCAGACGCTGACGGGCATACTGCAGCCGGGCCAGACCCTTCTGGTACAGGGCAAAGCTTTCCTCTAAGGTCACCTCCCGGTCCTCCATGGCCGTAAGGATGGATTCCAGTTCGTCTAGGGCCGCTTCCAGGGAAACCGGCTCTTCGGGGGAATCGGGGGTGGGTTCTTCTTCCATGAGGCTGTTCTTCTGTTCTTCGCTCATCCGGATTCCTTTCCAAATCATGGTAAACCAGTAAGGTTATGCCTCAATCGGCAGAGGTTTCTGCCGGCGGGGATCGGTCATTTTTTCCTGTTAAACCTTAACACTTAAAACTTGCTGTGGGCAGAAACGGTCTTTACAGCAGCGGTAAAGCTTCCGTCGGCCATCTGCCCCCGGATCACGTCTCCTTCTGCTAAGGACGAAACACCGGTGATCCGATTGCCGTCCTCCGTGGTCAGATAGGCATATCCCGCCGCCAGTCGGCGCACCGGGGAATCTGCCTCCAGGCGGGCGGCCAACAGGCCCAGTCGATCTTTGGTGTAGCGGATTTTCTGCTCCATGCGAAGCCGGATGGCATCGGACAGATCGTCTGTCTGCCGCTGTTTCTGCTGTAAGAGCAGTCTCGGATCGTTGCGGTACAGCCGGCGTGTGGCGGCGTCCAGCCGCTGGGAGGCCATCCGCACCCGTCCGTCTAAGGCAAAATGCATCCGGCGGCGGTCTTCGGAAACGGCACGCCTCGCCTCTTCCAGACGCAGATGCATCTGCCGGCGCATGCGCTCTTCCACCAGATCTAAGGCCTGATCCACCGAGGCCCGCTCAAACACCGCCAGTTCCGCAGCGGCGGAGGGGGTGGGTGCCCGAAGATCCGCCACAAAATCCGCGATGGTGGTGTCGATTTCATGACCCACGGCGGAAATTACCGGCGTTTCGCAGGCGAAAATGGTCCGGGCCACGGCTTCTTCGTTAAAGGGCCACAGATCCTCGATGGATCCGCCGCCCCGGCCCACAATCAGCACATCCAGCCCCATGGCGTCCAGGCGGGCAATCCCGGCGCAGATGCTGGCCGCGGCCTGCTCACCCTGCACTAAGGCAGGACACAGAATCAGCTGTACAAAGGGATTTCGCCGGCGGCTGATCTGAATGATGTCCCGGATGGCCGCTCCCGTAGGTGCGGTTACGATACCGATGCGGAAGGCAAAACGGGGAATGGGCTTTTTGTAAGCCGCGTCAAACATCCCCATTTCCGCCAGTTCTTTCTTTTTCTCTTCGAAGCGCAGCAGCAGATCGCCGGCACCTTCCAGCGAGATGGAGGTGGCGGTCAGCTGATAGGATCCGCCTTTTAAATAGACGTCGATGCGGCCGCGGCAGACCACCATGTCTCCGTCTTTCATGCGGAAGGCCATACGGCTCCGGTCCGAAGCGTACATGACGGCGGAAAGCACGCCGCTTTGATCTTTCAGCTTAAAATAAAGATGCCCGGATCGGTGATACGTACAATTAGACACCTCTCCGCGCACCGTAAGACCGCGGAGGACCGCATCCTCCGCTACCATATTGCGCAAATATCTGTTGACCTGCTCAACAGAAAAAATCATCTGACCCTGCTGCGCGTTCATACACCTTCCTCGTCGGAAGCGTTGCTCTCATGGGCCGGTTTTCCTTCGGGAAGCTTCGCCAGCACGCCGTTGACAAAGGATCCGGAACGGTTCTCGCCATAGGCTTTCGCCAGTTCCACGGCTTCGTTGATGGCCACACCCTTGGGCACGCCGTCGTACTGCTGTTCGAAGGCGGCCAGCCGCAGAACGGAAAGGTCCACTTTGTTCATTCGGGCGACCTTCCAGCCCTCGGAAATGACATCCAGCAAAGCGTCGATTTCCGCAAGATGCGAAAGCACGCCGCGAACCTTCGCGGCCACTTCTGCGAAATCATCCTCGGACAGAGCCGACGGATCTTCGCCTTCGATATCACCGTGCAGTTCCTTGTAGCGGGCAATCTGTTCTTCCCACTCTTCCTTATCATGAAAAGGGATGGAAAACAGCATTAAAAATGCATGCTCCCGGACCTTTCGTCGATTCATGTATTCTCCTTTTTAGAAACGATTAGACGTTCACAGCCGCAATGCGGATATCCACATTGGCTACGGCGAGACCGGTCATGCTTTCAATCGTGGTCTTGATTTTATCCTGCACAGCTTCGCAGACCTTCGGGATCTCAAATCCGTAGGCGATGTTTAAGGCGATGCGCACGGTCATGGTGTTGTCTTCCGCCAGATTTAAACGGACACCCTTGGACAGCTTTGTCATGCCGGCCTTCGGAATCACATCGGAGGTCAGGTTGCCGGAAAGGGAGGTGACGCCGTCTACATCGGTGGCTGCCAGGCCGGCGATGATGGCCAGCACTTCATCCGCCACGAATACGCCTTCTTTAATTGCAATATTTTTATCTGCCATTGAAAACTCCATTCTGCCGCAGACAGCGCGGCTTTTGTCTGCTGTTCGTAAAAATGCGGCGGCAAAACTGCATCCTTTGCCGTCTGCATTCCGGGGTATATGCATGCGCCCATTATAGCTCAGAACCGCGGCCGGGTAAAGCACAGATTCCTTGAGTGGCTGCCTTAGACGGACGCCGACAGGATATACGCAAAAAGCGTTCCTCAGCTGGCGTTTGCTAAGCGCGCCGCCTGATCCGCTGCGATCAGGGCGTCGATAATCTCCTGCAGATCCCCGTTTAAAATGCGGTCTAACTTGTACAGCGTCAGACCGATGCGGTGGTCCGTCACACGGCCCTGGGGGAAGTTGTAGGTGCGGATTTTCTCCGACCGGTCTCCGGTGCCGATCTGGCTTAAGCGGGCCGCGGATTCTTCCGCCTGCTTCTTCTGCATTTCCATATCGTACAGTTTGGCACGCAGCAGGGCGAAGGCCTTGTTCTTGTTCTGCAGCTGGGATTTTTCGGTCTGGCTGTAAATCACGATTCCCGTGGGATAGTGGGTCAGACGGACGGCGGAGTCGGTGGTATTAACGCACTGACCGCCGTTTCCGGAAGCACGCATCACGTCGATGCGGATATCGGCTTCGTTGATGACTACGTCCACCTCTTCCGCTTCCGGCATCACGGCAACCGTGACCGTGGAGGTGTGGATACGTCCGCCGGATTCCGTCTCAGGCACCCGCTGCACCCGGTGCACGCCGGATTCGTATTTCAGTACGGAGTAAGCTCCCCGGCCGGTGACCATGAAGTTGACGGACTTCATGCCGCCAATCCCGGTTTCTTCCAGTTCCAGGGTTTCCACCTTCCAGTTGCGGCTTTCGGCGTAGTGCACGTACATGCGGTAGATTTCCGCCGCAAACAGGGCAGCCTCGTCTCCGCCGGCGCCTGCGCGGATTTCCACGATGACGTTCTTTTCATCGTTGGGGTCTTTCGGCAGAAGCAGCAGCTTTAACCGGGAGGAAAGTTCCTCTTCCTGGGCCTTGGCATCGGAAAGTTCTTCCTTTAACAGGGCGCGCATCTCCTCGTCGTTTTCCGAGGAAAGCATCTCCAGGGCATCTGCCGCGGTCTGCTTGCAGTCCTTGTAAGCCCGATAGGCTTCCACGATGGGCGCTAAGTCGTTCTGTTCTTTCATCAGCTCCCGCAGGCGTCTGGAATCTCCGGCCACATCCGGCTCGGAAAGAAGATTCATGATTTCTTCGTAACGCAGGAGCAGGTCTTCCAGTTTATCAAACATAAGACAGTTCCTTTCAAATCTGATATTTTATGATTCAAACGCCAAAAGTCCGACTCCACGCCTGCTACAATGGCACCTGGCCGCTGACAACCCGGTCGCATCCGGCGTAGTCCTTTTTCACCGTCACGTTCTGCAGTCCGGCCTGGGTAAACAGATCTGAAACCGCGTCTCCCTGATCGTTTCCGATCTCACAGAGCAGCCATCCGCCCGGAGCCAGATGGGCCGGGGCTTCCGCGGCGATTTTGCGCAGCAGCCCAAGGCCGTCTTCCCCGCCGTCTAAGGCCAGCCGGGGTTCATAATCCCGCACCTCCGGCATCAGACCTTCAATGACTTCGGAGGCGATGTAGGGCGGATTGGCCGTAATCACGTTGGCCGTTTCGGTCCAGTTTTCAAACAGATCCGATTTAATAAAATCGGCGTCCACACCCAGGGAGCGGGCGTTTTCCTTTGCCAGGGAAAGGGCGTCGTCGGAAAGATCCACCCCGGTTCCCTGCAGGGTTCCTTCCGGATGGGCGTCCCGCCACAGCTTTAACACCGACAGCAGCACACAGCCGCTTCCGGTGCACAGATCCAGCACCGTATCGCCGTCATTTACATGGGAAAGGACAGCCTCCACCAGATGCTCCGTGTCCTGGCGGGGAATCAGTACGTTCTCGCGGACCGCAAAGGGCAGGCCCATAAATTCCTGCTCTCCCAGAAGATACTGGAGAGGTTTGCGCGAAGTGCGCTCTTTAGCCAGATTCCGGCAGGCAGCGGCCTGTTCTTTCGTCAGGCGCACCTTCGGATCCGCGGCCATCTGAGCCGGCGTAACACCGGTTACATGCTCTAAAATCAGCCGGGCATCCACATCCGCATCCGGAACGCCGGCCCCGGAAAGGGTGGCTTCAAGCTCAGTCTGCATGGCCCGCCGCTCAGGGCACAGGCGCTCCTTTTCTGCGGCGAAAAAGGCGTCTAAGGCCGCCTGCTGTTCTTCTCCGAAGCGGCTGCGATTGTCCTTTAAAAAGGCCCGCCAGTCAAAGGCGGCCTCCACGGAGGCGATACCCACTTCGATCATCTCGTCTTTGGGCTCCCGGGTGGTCAGGTTCTGCACCATCATGCCCGGCACGCTTAAGACCGCAATGAATCTGGATTCTGAGCGTCCGGCAAAGCGGATGCACTCGTAGGAAATGCCCGCGATCACCGGCAGCAGCAGAATACGGGCCGCCAGCTGCAGCAGGGGTGAATCGAAGCGGATGAACATAAACAGAAACACGGAAATTAAAAGCACGAACACCAGGAAACTGGTTCCGCAGCGCTTGTGCTGACGGGAGCTTTTCCGCACGTTTTCCACCGTAAGCGGCCATCCGTGCTCGATGCAGTTGATGCATTTGTGCTCCGCGCCGTGGTACATAAACACCCGGCTGATCTCTTCCATCCGGCTGATTAAGACGATGTAGCCGATGAACAGGCACAGGCGGAACAGACCTTCCAGAAAGGCAAGCAGCACGGCGGATGTCACCAGCCTTGCCAAAAGCCTTGAAACCAGGAAGGGCACACCCATAAACAGGCCCACGGCCAAAAGGATGGAAAGGGCAAAGACGCCGTTGATTTCCTTTTGGGTCAGGGCTTCCTCTTCTTCCTCTTCACCCGACAGTTCCGCCGACCGCATCAAAGCCGGCATACCCACCAGAAAAGAATCCGCAAAGGCAAGCACGCCGCGGATCAGGGGCAGGCTGCGCAGCTTCCCGGTGGAAGGCGGCGCGGATTTTGTCTCTGTGAGGATTTCTCCCTTCGGGCCACGGACGGCAAGGGCGATGGTATCGGCGCTTTTCATCATCACGCCTTCCATAACCGCCTGACCGCCGATTCCAGAATAAACCATAGTAAAACCTTTCATCCGAAAGCCATGCGTGGCAGCTCGCGCGGCAGAATCATCTTCGTCCGCGCATGGCTCAAGCTTACACGCACATAGCAAAAGGAAGAATGCTGCGTTTTGGGCAGCATTCTTCCTTTTTGAACCAGGTAAAATATAATCTATTCCTGAGTGATACCGTACTTGCGGTTGAACTTGTCGATTCGGCCTCTTGCCTGGGTCGTCTTCTGCTGACCGGTATAGAACGGATGGCACTTGGAGCAGATTTCCACGTGGATGCTTTCCTTGGTGGAACCCGTTACGAAGGTATTGCCGCAGTTGCAGGTAACGGTTGCCTGATAATAATCCGGATGAATTCCCTGTTTCATTGCTTGCCTCTTTCTATATGAAAACTGATGTTAAACCCGTCGTAATAAATTTGCTGCATCCCGAAAACAGCCTTTGTATGATAACACACACCGCTTAGGATTGCAAGCATTTAAATCAGCTTACGCCGCAGAATCTCCCGCAGCACAGCCTCGTTGTCTTTGGTGTGGGCAAAGAGGTTTAAGATGGTCTCGGTGACGTCGTCCCGGTTGCGGCCGTTTAAGCCCCGGTGCATGATGTCGGTGGCCGCCCTCTCCTGAGCTGTCAGCAGCAGGTCGTCCCGGCGGGTGCCCGACTTGTTGATGTCGATAGCCGGGAAAATACGGCGTTCGGACAGCTTGCGGTCCAACACCAGTTCCATATTGCCGGTGCCCTTAAACTCTTCGAAAACCACGTCGTCCATCTTGCTGCCGGTCTCCACTAAGGCCGTGGCAAGAATGGTCAGGCTGCCGCCTTCCCGCATGTTTCGGGCGGCACCGAAGAAGCGCTTCGGCATGTGAAGGGCCGCCGGATCGAGACCGCCGGACAGGGTGCGTCCGCTGGGCGCCACGGTCAGGTTGTAGGCCCGGGCCATACGCGTAATGCTGTCCAGCAGGATCATCACGTCCTTGTGATGCTCCACCAGACGGCGGGCTCGCTCGATCACCATCTCGGATACCCGCTTGTGGTGCTCCGGCGTCTCGTCAAAGGTGGAATAAATGACTTCCACGGAATCGTTGGCGATGGATTCCCGGATGTCCGTCACTTCCTCGGGGCGCTCGTCAATCAGCAGAATAATCAGATGAATTTCCGGGTGATTGGCGATGACCGATCGGGCAATTTCCTTTAACAGAGTGGTTTTACCAGCTTTCGGCTGAGAAACGATCATACCACGCTGTCCCTTGCCCACCGGGGAAATCATGTCCACCACCCGCATGGCCACACTGCAGCCCGGCCGCTCTAAACGGATGCGCTCCTGGGGGAAAATGGGTGTCATGTCCTCGAAGGGTGTGCGCTTCGCCGCCACGTCCGGATCATAACCGTTGACGTCGGTGATGTATAACAGGGCGCCGAACTTGTCGTTGGGGTTATTTTTGCGGGTTTTGCCGTGGATGATGTCGCCGGTTTTCAGGTTGAAACGGCGGATCTGGGAAGGCGATACGTACACGTCGCTGTCGCCGGGCATGTAGTTGTCGCTGCGCAAAAAGCCGTAGCCGTCCTGCATGATTTCAAGAATACCCAGGGCATCCTTGGCGTCTTCGTAATTTAAGTCCTGAGGTACCTTTCCCTGGGCAGGGCGCTCACCGTTTACGAGACGATCATTCTGCTGGGGACGGTCGCTCTGAACGAAACGTTCACCCTGCTGCGGGCGCTCGCTCTGAGCCGCCTCCGCATATGCTTCTCTGGCCGGCTGTGCCGTCCGTTCTCCCTGTACGGGACGCTCGGGCCGGCTGCTGCGATCAAAATAGGCAGGCCGCTCTGACTGTCCGCCGCGCTCCGGCTGTTCCGGTCGCTCTGCAGACATATTCCGCGCACCCTGCGGCCGGTCGGCGCTGTCGGATCTGGACACAAACCGATGTACCTTGCGGGGGCGTTCGGCGGGCTGCTCCGTTTTTTTTGAAGATTCCTCACCGGTCTTGGGCGCCGCAACTGCAGCCGGTTCTTCACCGGTCTTGGCCGCTGCAACCGCAGCCGGTTTCTCGCCGACCTTGGGCGCTGCATCCGCAGCCGGGCTCTCACTGGCCTTGGCTGCTGCATCCGCAGCCGGTTCTTCGCCGGCCTTCGCCGTCACATCCGCTGGCGGATTCTTTCTGGGCCTACCCGGTTTTTTCGCCGGTGTTCCATCCTTCTTCGTCTTTACCGGTGCTTTCGCCGGCGCGGGCGCTGCTTCCGCTGCAGTTTTCTCAGCGGCTGCATCCAGCTCATCCTGGTGAAGCATGGCCTCGATCAGATCTGCTTTTTTCAGCGTGCTGATGCCCTTCATTTTCCGGGCTTTTGCCAGATCCCGAAGGACGGCCAGGGGCAGACTTTCGTACTTTTCTCGCATTCTTTACCTCAAACTAAATATAGGCTTTTACCGCGGCGGAAACCACATCCGCCACCCTGGGATCAAAGGCCTCGGGCATGATGAACTCTTCGCTGCGGACATCGTCGGTCACCAGTTCTGCCAACGCTTCGGCGGCAGCCAGTTTCATCTCTTCCGTAATCTGGGGCGCCCGTCCTTCCAGGGCTCCCTTGAAGATGCCCGGGAAAGCCACCACGTTGTTCACCTGGTTGGGGAAATCGCTGCGGCCCGTGGCGATGATCCGGGCTCCGCCGGCTTTTGCCACCTCCGGCATCACTTCCGGCACCGGATTGGACAGGGCAAAAACGATGGCGTCACGGTTCATGGATGCCACCATTTCCTCCGTCACAATGCCCGGGGCGGAAACGCCGATAAAAATATCCGCGCCCACCATGGCGTCGGCTAAGGAACCGGAAAGATTATCCGGATTGGTCACTTCGCACATCTTACGCTGCATCCAGTTGATGCGGGCATCGTCCTTCTGGATGATGCCGCGGCTGCCGCAGAGAATCACATAGGGGAAGCCGTAGCGAAGCAGCAGCTTGGCAATGGCCACACCGGCGGATCCGGCTCCGGAGATGACGATTTTGCAGTCTTCCTTTTTCTTGTCCACCACCTTTAAGGCGTTGATCAGACCGGCTAATACCACGATGGCGGTTCCGTGCTGGTCGTCGTGGAACACGGGTATGTCCAGCATTTCCTTTAAGCGCTCTTCGATTTCAAAGCACCGGGGCGCGGAGATGTCTTCTAAGTTAATGCCGCCGAAGGTGGGGGCCACGGCCGCCACGGCCGCGATGATTTCTTCCGTGTCCTGGGTGTTTAACACCAGCGGAAAGGCGTTGACGCCGCCGAACTCCTTAAAGAGTACGCATTTGCCTTCCATAACGGGAAGAGCGGCCTCGGGGCCGATGTTGCCTAAGCCCAGCACTGCGCTGCCGTCGGAAATCACGGCCACTGTGTTCTGCTTGATGGTGTAGCGGTACACCTCATCCTTGTTTTCGGCGATAACGCGGCAGGGGGCAGCGACGCCCGGGGTGTAGGCTAACGCCAGATCCTCCCGGCTTTTCACCGGAGCCTTGGATTCGGTGGTAATCTTACCCTTCCACTCCAGATGGAGTTCCAGAGCCTTCTGATCGTTTTCTGTCATCTTCTTTTCCTCTCAGTATTGGGTTTTGAAAGTCCTTTATAGAAATACTCGAAAAACGCTTCGCGTTTCAAAAAGCTTTATATGCTGATTCTATCAGGCATGTGTGCCGGTTTTCCTTAACCCAGAAGCGAATCCAGCACCGCGGCGTAAGCATCGGAATAGCGGACCTTCCAGTTATAGCAGATGGCTTCGGCCTGGGCGGCATCCGGCACCCGCAGTTCTAAGGTCAGGATCTTCCGCCCTTCCTCCGAGGCTTTGCAGCTGACGATGTATCCGCCGTCGCTGGCCTTGTCATAGGTGGCTTTAATATCCCGGGCTAAATGAAGTTCCACGGCGTGGGTGCGAAGGTAATCTTCCAGGTCGCTGCGAATGCCCTTGGTGATCCGGTCCCGATAGGCCGCAAGGGTCCGCTCCCCTTCCGGGGCCAGGACGAACACGGTTCCCGGGGCGTCCGCAGGACGATCCTCGGACGCGAAAGCAGGGGCGTCTGCCTCCGACCCTGGGGCCTTTGGCAGAATCATCCCCGTCTCTTCCAGGTCATATAAAATGGGACGGATTGTAAAATAGTCCGCGTAACCCTTTTCCAGAAAGAAATCCGTCATCTGGGTGCGGGTCAGCGGCTGGGCCGACATGGATAAAAGCTGAAGTGAAATGATTTTATATAGAAATTCGGATTCCGCCATAAGCGTCAGGACTCCTCCAGATGAATGCGCTGCACAGCCTCGATGATGGCCGGAACCACCTGCTTTTTCCGGCTGACGACGCCGGGCAGACGGAGGGTGCCGGCATCAGATGCAGCATCGCCAAAAGCCTCTTTCACAATTCGGGCGGCGTCCGTGCCGTCGAAAAGCAGCCGGCTTTCCTGTTCTAAAATATTGGTCAGCATGACAAAGGCCAGATGAACGCCCTTGTCCGCCCGGATCCGGGGCATAAATTCCCGAATCTGAGGGATCAGCGTATCCAGCTGTTTTTCGCTGACGGTACTGATCTGTGAAACAGCAAAAGAAAGATCTTCCGCATAGAAAATCTTAAAGTCGGTATAGATGATTTCCTCGATGGTCTTGTCGCCGAAATCTCCCCCCGCTTCGAACATCTTCGCGGCGTGGGGACGGATCTCGATGCCGGCGATGGACGCCAGATCGGTAGCCGCCTCCACATCCACCGGTGTACAGGTGGGGGAACGGAACATCAGCGTATCGGACAGGATGGCCGAACACATAAGACCGGCGATGGGGGGATCGATTTCCACCCCCTGCTCCCGGTACATCAGCCAGATGATGGTGGAAGTACAGCCCAGGGGCTGGTTGCGGAAAAAAATGGGAGAAAGGGTCTCCAGGCTGCCTAAGCGGTGATGGTCGATGATTTCCAGGATATCGGCTTCTTCAATGCCGCTGACCGCCTGGGTCTTTTCGTTGTGGTCTACTAAAATCACCCGCTTCTTCTGGGCACCCAGCAGGATCCGGCGGGAGAACATGCCCACGTACCGGTGATGGGCGTCCACCACAGGGAAATCCCGGTGACGGATTTTGGTGATGCGCTCTTTCACATCGTCCAGGTATTCATCCAGTTCGAAGGTGATCACGTCCCGGGCGTCCGTCATAAACTGACGCACAGGCATGCTCTGGTGAATCAGACGGGCTGTGGTGAAGGTGTCATAGGGGGTGGTGATGAGCACCGTGTTCTGGGCACTGGCCCGCTCCACCACTTCCTCGTCCGGCTGCTCCTGCATGCAGATGATCATGCAGGCCGGTTTTTCCCGAAGGGCGATCATCTGGCGTTCCCAGATGTTGCCGATGATGACTAAGTCACCCTCTTCGATCTCCTCCCGCATGGCTTCCCGGGTATCAGACCCGATGACCACCTTGCCGTGATCGAAAAAGGTATTCTCGTTTCCGGCCCAGAGATGGCCGGCCAGAGTATCGAGAATGTTGGCGTAGCTGGTGCTGGCACGGCTTAAGGCTTCGCTGTCGTCGATATCCATGTAGGAATAGGCGATATCTCCGTCCACGATGACGCCGCTGATGTGCCGGTTCTTGCCCACCACCGGCAGGGTAACCACGCCGTTTTTGCGCATGGATTCCCAGGCCTGGCGCAGGGAAACTTCCTTGGAAATGCCCGGTGTGGGACGCAGATCCGTGTCTCTTAACTGCACGCCCACGCGCTCCACCATCTCAGGCTCGGGGACACCGAAGGTCTCCAACACGTAGCGGGTTTCCGGTCCGACTTCGCCGCAGCGCTTCGGGATGAACACTTCCCCGTCTTTGGCGGTTTTGTTTTTCAGCGCCGCATAGGAAATGGCGGCACAGATGGCATCGGTATCCGGATTTTTGTGGCCGATGACCCAGGTTACTTTAGATTGATTCATGAAAGAACTCCTGCCAGAATCGCGAGGACAGCCGCTAAGGCGGCAAGGTTTGCAAAGCCGAGGAAGATCAGAAAGCTGATGCGCTTCTGCAGCCCCGAAACGTGGTTTTTCAGCGCTTCGGCGTCTTCGGCGTGATGGTCAAGCCCGGTAACCACGTCCTTCATGTTGCGGAAGGACTGGACGTTTTCGGTGTGGACTTTACCGGACAGATCCGTCAGTTCAGAATGCAGGGACACCATCTGCTCTTTCAGATCCAGGGCAGAGGCATCCATGCGGTTTTTCATCTCGGACAGAGAACCGTCGATAACCCGGGTCTGTTCCTGGGCGGCGTCGCGGTTGCTTTTCACCTGCTCTTCCACCCGGCGGTCCAAGGCAGCCATGTTTTCTTCCAGGCTGTGCATCACCCGGTCCACCTGAGACTCCACGCTGCCTACCAGGCTGTCCGCCTCGGCTTTGCGTTCCGCAATGGTGGCCGCTAAGGCACGGGCCTCTTCCTGCTGCAGCCTGACTTCTTTCTCCAGGGCATCCGCCTGCTCTTTCCGCTGGTTGATGGAGGACTGCAGACGGCGGGCATGTTCCCGGAAGGCTTCGATGTCGGATAACAGAAGGTCCTCTTCTGCAGCAGCCGTTTCCGGTTCCGCCGGGGTTTCGGCAGCCGTTTCTGCCGGCACATCTGCATTGTCCGCAGGCGCTTTGGAACCGTCGGATACCGGTTCTGCGGTCAGCTCTTCTTCTGACGTTTTTTCTGCTGTTTCTAAAGAAACCTCTGCCGGCGCCTGGGATTCGGCCAAAACCTCTTCCTCTTTGCGCTGGGCGGGAAACAGCATGATCGGCGTTACCTCATCCGAAGTTTCATCGGTGGATGGAAGCACGGGAATCACATCATACATGTTGAACACCTCCGTCTTGTTTTTTGACGAACTTTTGTCTTCTCTTGCAGGAATCACATCCTGCTGCGTACCGTAATCCGGCATTTTCAGATCTTTCGAATACGGAACGATAGCTCCGTATTCTGACATTTTTCTGATGGTTAAAAATGGATATAAGCGGTTTTGACGGCCGGTCCCGGACAGATCCGAAACACGGCGCGATGGGAAAACCTCTGAACTGCTAATTGCAGGTAATGGTCTGTTGTAAAGATCGATGCACAGCCCTGTCACAGGTGGTTTTTAAGCAGTGAAAAACCTGCGGCCGTCTGTACGCCGAATTGTATTCATACCGTTTTAGAACAGGAAAAAATCGGGAAGAATCACCCCTGTAAAGCCGAAAAGAAAAGCGTTGTTCGCCGCCCGGCCTGTAAAAGGCCGGGCGGCGAATATAATCAGAAGGTCTCGGAAGGGCCGATATTATTCGGCGTCATCCGACGGTGCGTACAGGGTAACCAGACGCTGCAGGTACTCGTAACGCTCCTTGGAACCCTGCTCGGACTGGGCGAACAGTTCCGCCGCCTTTGCCGGGTTGAACTTCTTTAAGGACGCATAGCGGTTTTCACCAGCCAGGAATGCCTGGTAGTCTTCCGTCGGAGCCTTGGAATCAAGCGTGAATGCGCTCTTGCCTTCAGCCTTGGCTTCCGGATTGAAGCGGAAGTTGAACCAGTAACCGGACTGAACAGCCAGCTTCTCCTCGGTCTGAGCCTTGCTCATGCCCTTCTTGATGCCGTGGTTGATACACGGAGCATAGGCGATGATGATGGACGGACCCGGATAGGCTTCAGCTTCAGCAATGGCGCGTACGCACTGGTTCATGTCAGCACCCATGGAGATCTGGGCAACATAGACATAACCATAGCTCATGGCGATGCTGGCAAGATCCTTCTTCTTGGTCTCCTTACCGCCGGCAGCGAACTGAGCGATGGCGCCGATGGGGGTGGACTTGGAGGACTGACCGCCGGTGTTGGAATACACTTCGGTATCGAAGACCATGATGTTGATGTCCTTGCCGGAAGCAATGACATGATCCAGGCCGCCGAAGCCGATGTCGTATGCCCAGCCGTCGCCGCCGAAGATCCACTGGCTCTTCTTGGCCAGGTAATCTTTCTCGTCAAGGATTTCCTTGGCAGCGTCGCAGCCGCAGGCTTCCAGAGCAGCAACCAGCTTGTCGGTAGCCGGGCCGTTCTCAACGCCGCTGTTGAAGGTAGCCTTCCACTCGGCGATGGCAGCCTTGACGTCTTCCTTGTCGGTGCTCTCTTCCAGAGCGGACAGTTTCACGCAAAGCTTGTCGCGGAGCGCGCGCTGAGCCAGCAGCATACCGTAACCGAACTCGGCCGCATCCTCGAACAGGGAGTTGGACCAGGCCGGGCCGTGGCCGGCTTTGTTCACCGTGTACGGGGTGGACGGGCTGGAGTTGCCCCAGATGGAGGAGCAGCCCGTGGCGTTGGCGATGTACATACGATCGCCGAACAGCTGCGTTAACAGCTTCGCATACGGGGTCTCGCCGCATCCGCCGCAGGCGCCGGAGAACTCAAGCAGCGGCTGCTTGAACTGGGAACCCTTGACGGTGTTGATCTTGAACTTGTCGATGACTTCCTGCTTCTCCGGAAGTTCCACGCCGTAGTCGAAGTAGACCTGCTCGCTGGCGTTCTCTTCGAAGCCAGCCATAGTCAGGGCCTTCTCGCCCTTCATGCCCGGGCAGGTATTCGCGCAGGAACCGCAGCCCGTGCAGTCGTAAGCGGAAACCACGATGGAGAACTTGTAACCCGGCATACCGGCGATGTCTTTGATCTGCATGCCTTCCGGCGCAGCAGCGGCTTCTTCCTCGGTCATAGCGATGGGACGAATGGCAGCGTGCGGGCAGACATAAGAGCAGAAGTTACATCCGATACACTTGGTGGAATCCCAAACCGGAACGTCAGTGGCAACGCCGCGCTTTTCGAAGGCAGCGGTACCGGACGGGGTGGAACCATCTTCGTAAGCCATGGTAGCGGAAACGGGGATGGTGTTACCCAGCTGAGCGTTAACCTTGGACTGGATGGCGGCTACGAAAGCTTCAGCATCGGCAGCACCGTGATGATCGGTGGATGCTAAGGGTTCGTCTTCGCAGTTCTTCCAGCTCTCCGGCACGTTTACCTTGTGGTAAGCGGTGGCACCGGCGTCGATGGCGTCATGGTTCATCTTGACGATGTCGTCACCCTTGGCAGCGTAGGACTTGGTGGCAGCGTCCTTCATCAGCTGCAGCACCTGCTCCTCGGGGATCAGCTTGGTCAGGGAGAAGAAAGCGGACTGAAGCACGGTGTTGATGCGCTTGCCAAGGCCGATTTCCTTGCCGATCTTCACAGCATCGATGATGTAGAAGTTGATGTTGTTCTCGGCGATGTAACGCTTTACCTGACCCGGAAGCTTCTCATCCAGCTCATCTTCCGTCCACTGGGTGTTGAACAGGAAGGTGCCGCCCGGAACCAGATCCTGCACCATGTTGTACTTGTAGATGTACGCCGTGCAGTGGCAGGCAACGAAGTTGGCCTGGCTGATCAGGTAGGTGGAGCGGATCGGGGTGTGACCGAAACGAAGGTGAGAAATGGTCACGCCGCCGGACTTCTTGGAGTCGTAATCGAAGTATGCCTGAGCATACATATCGGTGTTGTCGCCGATGATCTTGATGGAGTTCTTGTTGGCACCGACGGTACCGTCTGCGCCTAAGCCCCAGAACTTGCAGTTCGTGGTGCCTTCGGGAGTGGTCACCGGGTTCTCTTTCACTTCCAGGGAAAGGTTGGTCACATCATCGATGATACCGATGGTGAAACGCTTCTTCTCCTCGTTGTGGAACACAGCGATGATCTGGCCCGGGGTGGTGTCCTTGGAACCTAAGCCGTAGCGGCCGGTGTAGATCGGAACCGCGTCGAACTTGGAGCCCTTTAAGGCAGCCACAACATCCAGATACAGCGGCTCGCCGATGGAGCCCGGCTCCTTCGTGCGGTCAAGCACGGAGATGCGCTTTACGGTATCCGGGATCACTTCGATGAGCTTCTCGGCAACGAAGGGGCGATACAGGCGAACCTTAACCACACCAACCTTCTCGCCGCGGGCCATCATGAAGTCGATGGTCTCGTCGATGGTTTCGCAGACAGAACCCATGGCGATGATCACGCTCTCGGCATCCGGCGCGCCATAGTAGTTGAACAGGCCGTAATTGGTGCCGATCATGTCGTTGATCTTGTTCATGTACTCTTCCACGATGGCCGGCAGCTCATCATAAGCGGTGTTGCAGGCTTCACGGGACTGGAAGAAGATATCCGGGTTCTGGGCGGAGCCCATCTCACGGGGATGATTCGGATTTAAAGCGTTCTGACGGAAAGCCTTGATGGCATCCCAGTCAACCAGCTTCGCCAGATCATCATAATCCCAGGTTTCGATCTTCTGTACTTCGTGAGAGGTACGGAAACCATCGAAGAAGTTGATGAAGGGCAGGCGGCCCTTGATGGCTGCTAAGTGGGCAACCGGGGTTAAGTCCATGACTTCCTGAACGGAAGAGCCGCACAGCATGGCAGCACCGGTCTGACGGCAGGCGTAGACGTCAGAGTGATCGCCGAAGATGTTTAAGGCATGGGTAGCGACGCAGCGGGCAGAGATGTTGAACACGCCCGGAAGACGCTCACCGGCGATCTTGTAAAGGTTCGGGATCATCAGGAGAAGACCCTGGGAAGCGGAATAGGTGGCAGTCAGCGCACCGGCTGCAAGGGAGCCGTGCACAGCACCGGCTGCACCGGCTTCGGACTGCATTTCCGTAATCTGTACGGTCTGACCGAAAATGTTCTTGCGGCCGGCCGTCGCCCACTCGTCAACCGCTTCCGGCATGACCGAGGACGGAGTGATGGGATACATGGCAGCGACATCAGTAAACGCGTATGACGCATGAGCCGCCGCATGGTTCCCGTCCATGGTTTTCATTGCTCTTTTCATGTTGGTTCCTCCTAAAGTATAGATGTACTTGGATCAGGCATGCGAAGGGGTGCGCCTGCTGCGCGGTGCAAAAAACGCCGGCACTCCCATGGGCGCACTTTCCCCAGGGCACTTTTTTACCTATAGAAGCAGTTTAGGGTTTTTTGCAAGGAAAATCAATAGAAAAAGCGAAGAAAGACAGGGAAAAAGATGTATTTCTGAAAAAACAAAGCAAAGCGGGCGGAACCTTCCATTCCGCCCGCTGTCCGGCCTGGCCGGGTGATTGCAAAAACATTAATAGTTTTCTGCGTGTACTTCGAAGTAGCTCTGGGGATGAGCGCATACCGGGCAGACTTCCGGAGCCTCGGTACCCACCACGATGTGACCGCAGTTACGGCATTCCCACACCTTGACTTCGCTCTTCTTGAAGACTTCCTGCATCTCCACGTTGTGAAGCAGGGCGCGATAGCGCTCTTCATGATGCTTTTCGATATCGGCAACCGCACGGAATTTGGCAGCCAGCTCCGGGAAACCTTCCTCTTCTGCGGTCTTGGCGAAACCGACGTACATATCGGTCCACTCATAATTCTCGCCGTTGGCAGCGGCGGCTAAGTTCTCAGCCGTGGTGCCGATGCCGCCCAGCTCCTTAAACCACATTTTGGCATGCTCTTTTTCGTTGTCAGCCGTGGCAAGGAACAGCGCTGCGATCTGCTCGAAGCCTTCCTTCTTCGCCTTGGATGCGAAATAGGTGTACTTGTTGCGGGCCTGGGACTCGCCGGCGAACGCGGCTTCCAGGTTCTTTTCGGTCTGGGTCCCGGCATACTTATTGCCGCCGGCGGCCGGCGCAGCTTCCTCTTCGATCAGTTCCAGCTGATCTCCGTCCGCGGCGCACAGCGGGCAGACCGGTGTTTCGCCATCCGGCACTTCAAAAATCTCTCCACATACAAGGCAGCGATATTTAGCCATTGTTTTTTCCTCCTTTATTTCCTTTAAAGATATCTGAACGAAAGCGCAGCTCTCCTCTTTCATTGCTCCTTCGTTCCGGTACTCTTTTATCATACGGACAATCGGATGGAAAAGCAAG
The DNA here is from genome assembly GCA_045544375.1 of Shuttleworthella sp. Lineage (GTDB taxonomy): Bacteria > Bacillota > Clostridia > Lachnospirales > Lachnospiraceae > Shuttleworthia. The sequence goes on along the minus strand of JAZPYY010000052.1, from coordinate 13,454 downwards.
GAAAAAATCTCATCTCGACTTCCGGTAGAGTCTCCCAAAAGTGTCCTTTGGATGTCCGGCGGCGTCAAAAAAACTTATGGACAGAGCGTTTTGCAGGGTCACGGGCAGATGTCCGCACAATGATTTAATACTGGATGTTATTCAGAGAAGAATAATGATCCGCGAAAATGCCGTACTCCGGCCCCCAAGGTGTGTTGTCGATGCCCTCGTCGCTGTAGTTCATGGTGTAGATCTGATGTTCCCTGGATCCGTCCTCGTTCAGAACGTCCAGGGTCACATGCAGATATCCGTTGGGGCGCTTCCAGAACCGCATGTTATCGATGCCGGACTTGTTCCAGTTTACATTCGGATCATCCGGGATGGCTTTGTTTTCAATGGTCTGAATGGCCTCCCAGGCTCCCTTCATCTTATAAAAATCTTCGCCGTACATTTCGGTGGCGCCGTATTCCCCGTACTGGCCGTCGCGGTAAAACAGGTAGGAATTCTTCCAGGTGTGGCCTAAAAGCATGCCGGTTTCATCCTCCATCCTGTCGTAATCTTCCACCGTAAGGACGATGTCCCCTGCCATGGAAAGATCCACGTTGCCGGGCTGATAGACCACCTTGTACAGGACGGTGTTGTCGCGAAGCTCCAGAATCGTGTGGTGCGCAATGGTTCCCATTTCGTTTGTGGTGTTCAGAACAAGATGGAACCGGTCCCCCGCCGGAATCGCTGTAAGTGAGGCAAAATCCTCCACCCGGTCGTCCTGGTCGTAATACACCGGTTCGTAATGGCTGGCGTCGCAGCTGACGTACCAGACCTGATAGGGCTGGCCTTCGCCGTCACTGCACACGGCAAAAAAGTCCTCTCTGCCGTCGCCGTCGAAATCATAATACTGGAAATCAATGGGCTCGTAACCGGTTTTCTCCCGGAAAAAGTCCAGCAGTTCGTCCTTCGATTTCTGCGGACCAAAGGAATGGGTGTAATTCAGTCCGTACCAGCCGATCCCCTCGTTTGCCCAGGCGCCCTGGCTCACCAGGGTGTTCCGCTCGTTTAAGTCCTTCGTATAGTGATGGGTGCCGGTAACCAATGAGTCGCAGAACATGCGGTACATGGGCAGACCTTCGCCCGGATCCGAGAACCAGCCGATATTCTCCTGCTGCCAGCCGATTTTGCCCAGCTGGTTGTACTCGTTTAAATCCATGGTGTAATGGTGATCCGTGGTGAAGGGATTGTACAGGCGGTACACCGGAATGCCGTCCGTGGGCGCGTACCAGCCGATGCCTTCATACACCCATCCCCGGTCATGGGTTAAGATCCGCAGTTCGTTCTTGTCTTTGGTATAAAAATGCTCATGGGTATCCGGATAGTATAGCCGGTACATGGGTACCTTTTCCGTCTCCTGGGCACATGCTACCGACGCCGGCATTTTTCCGGAAAACAGCAGCACCGCCGCGAAAGCAGCTCCAAACAACAACCATCCTCTTACGTTTTTCATTGTTTCTCCTCTCAGACGGCACATGACGGCCGTCCCGCGAGTTCCTGCAGTTACAATTGGGTTTCAAAATCAAAATGATAGGGCAGATCAAACCGGTCCCGAAGGGCCACCAGTTCCTTCTGGATGGATTCACCCACGGGAACTCCTTTGTCTTTGCGGTCCTGCCAGGCCAGATATTCCTTCTCCCCTGCCGTGTAGATGTGATCCTGTCCCGGGGCGTGCTCCGAGGCCCGCAGATCCCGAAGGATACCGCCGGCGGTCTCCTTAAAGGTGTCCAGACCCATAAAGAATTCCGGATTGATGACGAAGAAGAAATGTCCCAGCCGGTAGAAGGTGCTGTTTCCGTCGGCGTCCTTTCCGGACAGGGCCTTCATGTAGGGGCCGCCGGCCAGAGCCGCACTCAGGATTTCCACGATGGCGGTAAAGCCGTATCCCTTGTAACCGCCGGTCTCTTCTCCCAGGCCGCCTAAGGGAACCAGGGCGCAGCGTCCCGCCCGCATCTCCTTTAGGATCTGCCCGGAATCCGTCATGGTGCCGCCGTCTTTTGTCACCACCAGACCCGCCGGGGTGGGCTTGCCGGAGCGCTCGTAAAACTCGATTTTTCCGTTCTGAACCGTGCTGGTGGCGCAGTCAAAGTTAAAGGGAAACTCCTCGTCCGTGGGCATGGTAAAAGTCAGGGGATTGGTGCCCATCATGGGTTCGACACCGAAGGTGGGCGCCACAGAGGGCCGGGCGTTGGTGCCGGTGATACCGATCATGCCGGCTTTCTCGGCCATGGTGGTCCAGTAGCCTGCGATACCGTAGTGGGTGGAATTAAAAATGGTGCCGCCCGCCATGCCATAGACTTTGGCCTTCTCGATGAGTTTTTCCATCATCCGGTAACTGGCCACCATGCCCATGCCGTTGTTGGCATCCATGACGATGGTGGTGGGCGTTTCCCTGACGATGTCGATTTTGGTCAACGGCAGCAGCGTGCCGTTTTCAATCCGGTCCAGATAGATGGGCTTGAACCGGTTGCAGCCGTGGCTTTCAATGCCCCGGCGGTCGGATTCCAGCAGGACATCCGCGCAGATGGCGGCATCTTCCTCCGGAACGCCGTAGGCTTTGAATACGTCGATCATAAACGCATTCATCATTTCCCATGAAACATACGGTCTTGTTTCCATTTTCTCCCCCTTTACAAAAGATTCTGCCATATTTCCATATCTGTTTCATCGTACCTATGGGCAGGTTTGCTACAGCTGATGATAATAAAGACAGATGTTTTCGAAATGTCCGTCCTTCATCCGAAAGCCCTCCGGAATCGTCCCCAGCAAAACAAAGCCCAGCCGCTCATACACATGCCGGGCGTGGATGTTGCTTTCCACCACGGCGTTAAACTGCAGAATTCGAAAACCATTCTGTTTTGCCTGATCCAGACAGTCCTTTACCAGGGCTTCCCCCATGTGCCGGCCCCGGCAGGATGCGTCCACGGCATAACTGGCGTTGGCGATGTGACCGCAGCGCCCCACGTTGATGGGATGCAGAATATACAGCCCCCGGATGACTCCCCCGTCATCGCAGACACCGCAGTGGGTCTGGGACGCGAAAAACGCCGGGCCGGTCTCTTCGTTCAGGAAATCTTCCTGCGGAAAGGCGATACCCTCTTCCACCACCTGATTCCAGATGCGGATCATCTCCGGCTGGTCTTCGTTTTTATAGGCTCTTATAAACATACTTTCGTTTCTCCCGGAAGTAGGCCAGGGACTGTTCCCTGTTCCAGACTTTTTCTACGCACTGTCCCATTCGGTTTCACGCCTCGCCGCCCTCCAGAAGCCAGCGGCATTCATCGTCGGAAAGCTCTATATCCAGTGCTTCGGTGTTGTCTAAGATGTGGGTCTTCGTCCCCGGCGAGACGATGGGAAACAGTTCCATGGGTTCATGTAAAAGCCAGGCCAGGCCGATCTGGGACACGGAACAGTTCTTTTGGGCCGCCAGAACCTCCGCCCGGGCAAGGCGGGCCCGGTTTACCGGTGCGTCATATTCCTCAATGGGCTCCGGACGGATGCACTCTTCAATGGGCCGATCCCCGTCTGTACGGAATTTTCCCGAGAAGTATCCTCTTCCCAGGGAGGAATAGCAGAACACGGGCATCCGATTTTCCCGGAAGAAATCCCGGAAGGGCTGCTGGGCCGCTCCGGAAAGGGACACGGAACCACCCCAGGGATCGTGGATGTACTCCGCCAGGCAATAGGACGGACTGGCCACGGAAAAGCCCTCCAGGCCATGCTCCCTGGCGTGCCCGTTGGCTTCCAAGGTTCGCTCCAGCGTCCAGTTGGAACCGCCAAAGCGAAGAATCTTCCCTTCCTGCTTCAGCCGGTTTAATTCATCTACGATGGGCTCCACCGGCCTGGTGACGTCGTCCCGGTGCAGGATGTACAGCTCCACGTGATCCGTTTTCAGCCGGCGCAGAGATTCTTCCACCTGCTGGCGGATGGTCTCCGCCGAAAACACGTCCAGGCAGCCATGCTGACCGGGATTGCATCCCTTATCCAGAATCACCGCCTCGCCGCGATGTCCCCGGGAAACAAGCCAGTCCCCCAGCACCGATTCCGCTTCCCCATAGCTGTGGGCGGTATCAAAGGTGCGAAAGCCGGCCTCCCAGGCCAGATCGTAACAGATAAAAGCATCTTCTCTGTTTCCGATAAAGGCCGGGCCCGGCGTGCCGTAGGTCAGCTGGGACAGCGGTTTGTCAATACCGGAGATCTGTTTGTAACGCATGATTCATCCCTCCTGTCATGAGTTGCTCTGTCAGATTTCCTTTCGGAAGGTCACCACAAATACGCCCTTTGCTATTCTACCTGAAAAACAACGTTTCCGGATTCTTCACCAGAATTTCCCGCACCGTTTCTTCATCCCCGGCCTGCTTCCACAGCGCATCCAGCATGGCGGCATCATTGGGCATGGGTTTTTTTTGCGCGTAGTTGGTGGGATGTGGCCAGTCGGTGCCCCACAGGCAGCGGTGGGCATTCACATTTACAAAGTATCTGCCCAGGGCAATGGTGTCGGCGTAATCTTCACTCGACGTATCCAGATAGATGCCCGACAGTTTGACCCAGGCTTTTTCTCTCTGAATCAGGTCTGCAATCACGTCGATGGCTGGATGTTTTTCCCCAGAAGATAATCCGTTTTTCTCCGTCGGAATGTGACCCCGGTGATCAAAGACCACAGGGCATGGAAAGGATTCCCACAGGTCCGCATTCGCCGCGATCCGGTCCGGATTCATCCAGAAGTGCACGCTCCACCCCAGGGAAGAAACCCGCTTGGCCAGACGATAAATGGCGTCTGCGTCAAAAGGCAGGGCATCCGGCAGATTAAACCGGATCCCCCGCACGCCGCCAGCATGGAGTCCGGCCAGATCCTCATCCGTAAATGACTCGTCAATAACAGCAATGGCCCGAGTGCATTCCGGCCCCAGCTGTTGGACAGCGTCTAAGGTACAGCGGTTATCTGTCCCATAGGCAAAGGGTTGCACGATAACACTGCGGGAAAGGCCCAGCCGCTCCTTTAAAACGCTGTAATCCTTTGCCGTGGAAGCCGGCTGGGGATTGGGCCCGCCGAAAACGTAGGCAAAGCGATCCGGATCGTAAATATGATGATGACAATCGCAAGCCCCCTCCGGGATGGAATGCGCCGGCGGCTCGATTCCGGCCGAATGGGGGCAGGACTTACCGGATTCCATGTCAATGCTACTACTCATATTTCTCCCTTTAGGCATTTGGGCTTCCACGCAGCCATCCTGCCCGCGATTTGCTCTCATTTGGCTGCACCCGAGACGCACCCTTCTATCCAACTAAAATGAGTATACCATAAAGCGACGAGGACGGTGAACACTTGTGTTCACCGGACGACCGCGAATGACAGCGGCCAAGTTTTGGCCGCTGTACCATAAGGTCCCGTGAACGAAAACAGCACGCCCTCTCCAGGCGTGCTGCACATTCTTCTATAGCGATTTGTAAAACTCCTGCAAAACGGCAAATGCCGGTTTCCGATAACTCTTATCCGCCGACAGCAGCCCTTTGCGGTTGTAGTAATTCTGGATGCTGCTGGTTCTTCTGGGGCAGCGGAAATCGTACAGAATCCAGGGTGACATGCCCCGGACATATTCGATCCCCCGGATGGTTTCGGTCTGCTTCCTGTAGATTTCCGCCTGGCACTCTTCCGTTCCCTTGTCGTCAATGCTGCCGTGCAGCCCGGGCAGGGCGTCGGCGCCGAATTCCGTGATGATCACCGGCTTGTCGGGGTGGCTGTTGGCAAACATTTTCGGCAGCATGGAGAAGTCCGGCGCGTACCAGCCCATATATTCGTTGATGCCGATCACATCCAGATGGGCAGCCAGCCGATCCGCGATGGCCAGCTTCAGCCAGCTCACCAGGCAGGCGGCGGATACCAGGCGGGTGGCGTCCATCTGATGGGCCGTGTCCGCTAAGCCTTTCATAAACTTCAGGCGTTCGTTGGTGTCCGCGTTTTCATTTCCCACGGACCAGATGATCACACTGGCCCGGTTGTAATCCCGCCGGATCAGCTCCCGCAGCTGATTCTGGGCATCCTGGTAGGTTTCCTTGCGCTTAAAGCGAATAGCCCAGTACACCGGAATTTCCTCCCACAGGAGGATGCCTTCCCGGTCGGCCAGCCGTGCCATCTCCTCGTGATGGGGATAATGGGCCAGGCGCATGAAATTGCAGCCCAGTTCTTTGGCCAGACGGATGTTCTCCAGCCGCTCTTCCGGGGTGAGAGCCTTGCCGTTTTCCACGCTCTCCTCATGGACGCTGATGCCCTTCAGGAACAGGGGCTGTCCGTTTAACAGGATGTTGGTGCCCAGGGCGCGGATCTCCCGGAATCCCACTTCGTCCGTGACCTGGTCCTCTCCGCAGCGCAGATGGACTTCGTACAGTTTCGGCGATTCCGGACTCCACAGGGCCGGGGCAGCGGAAATGACTTTTTCCCCTTTTCCAAAGTTCAGCGAAATGCTTTCTTGGATGCCCAGTTCCGGAATCTCAAATTCCGCCGAAGCCACAGGACGAATGTTTCCGCCCATGGTCACCTTCACCCGCAGCTTGTTATAGCAGCCGTCCGGTTCCAGAGCCACCTGAAACTCTTTGATGTACATTTTGGGCACCCGGATCAGCTCGATATCCCGGTAGATTCCGCCGTAATTGAACCAGTCCGTGTTGTCCATGGGCACCTGCTCGGGACGGCGCTTGCTGTCCACCTGCAGAAGCAGCCGGTTCTCTTCCTTCAGCCGATCGGTGATCTCGATATAAAAGGGCGTGGATCCGCCCCGGTGCATCCCGATATATTTTTTGTTTAAGAATACCCGACACAGGTAATTGGCCGCGCCGATCTTTAAGAAGACGCGCTCGTCCTTCTTTTTCTGCCAGGAAAATCTGCGGGTAAACAACATGCTGCCTTCGTAGTAGAAGAACTTCTCTTCCAGGGTATTCCAGCAGCAGGGCAGATCCATCACCGGCCAGGTGTCGTAGGAATAATCCAGGGGAAGGGTGTTCCCGAAGGGATCCCTTTCCATCTCCCTGTACCAGTTGTTTCGAAGGCAGGTATCGTACTGATCTAAGGCGTAATTCCAGCCGCCATTTAAGGAAATGCGCTCTCTTTTGTAATCAAACAGCATGGAAGCCGCCGTCACCTGGGGGTGCTCATACTGGGATTCATAGTCTTCCAGATTGATGCCGGATAATTTATTTACCAGACTGCTCATCATGTACCTCCTGTCAAAAACAGTTCTGCGGGCAGCAAAATTCACCGGTTTTCTGATCTGCCGTATATGCTCAGATTTCCGGTTCCTGTATCCTTTACCATATGCGCTCAGATTTCCGGTTCCTGTATTCTTTGCCATATTTGCTCAGATTTTCAGTTTCTCTATCCTTTGCAGTATACGACGAATCTCATATCTGCAGTATAGCAGACCATCTTCTATGTGACTTGCTGAATTGTCCTGGTTATTGCACAATATTGTTATGGAGCAAAACTCCAGACTGTCGCATTCGCCTCTGTTATGTTACATTTACCATTGTAAACAAAAGCGGACGCCGGGGATACTGAAAATCTGAAAATCCTCTTCTTCCCATCACCCGCTGCAAAAATGCAGGCCTTCTTTAAGGCCCACGAATAACAGAGGAAAGAAGCTGTTCTATACCCTCTGTCATTTCGATTCACATAAAAAGATAAAGGTGTGGGACGGGTTTCAAACCCGTATCCCACACCTTGCTTTTTTAACGGGACAATGACCTGTCCTCTGTTTCATTCTCTTTGCAGCAAATGCTGCCGTCTCATTTAATACTCTTCGTAGCGGACACTGCCGTCTGACATCTGAATCTCATAGTATCCGTGGCTGCCATCGTCGCAGTTGGGATAAGGCGTGCGGCCCACTTCGTAAGGACCGGAGGGTGCCGTCTGTGCCGGAGCGGCCGGTGCGGCCTGCACCACCTTGGTGCCCACGTGGACCACTTCCGCCACCGGTTCTCTGGTGACTTCCTCGCCTACAACTTCCACGAATTCTTCTTCCCCGTCCACTAAGGTTCTGCGCCAGGTGATGGCCTTTTCGCCTTCTTCACCAGCCACCACAACGCTTTCCGTTCCCTGGGTCATGGAGCTGTCGTCTTCCCGAATGGTCTCAAAGGGAATCGCCTCGGTAGTCACCACTTCTTCCTGGGTGACGCGCTTGACCACCACCGACAGACCGTCGGTGATCTCGGTGTCCGCTTCCGGCTCCAGGCGATCCATCTCACCTAAGGTGACCTTCTGCTCTTCTAAGAACTCTTCCACCGTGGAGGCTTCCGTCTGAATGGCTTCCTTGTTTCCGTCTGCAACCAGGGTGACGGTGTACAGCTGGGATACGGTGATCTCCATGCCTTCCTTCAGCGGCGTATCTTCCGCCGGATACAGATGCTGGTCATCGCCGATGGTGATGTTTTCCTGGGCAAGCACGTCGGCCACGGTCTGACCCACCACCGTCACGTCTTTGGTTTCCTTATCCACGGTAAGCTTTACGTTGGTCTTCCGCAGGATCTGGATATCTCCGGCTTCCGTCATCTTTTCGTCCAGGGCCGGAACCGTCACGTCTCCATCGAAGAGGATGATTTCCTCTTCTTCTAAGATCTTAGCCACCGTCTCCGGCAGACCCACCACGTCTTCCGTCACCACGCCGCGGTCAATAATGCGCACCGGCGTATCCGTCTTGCCGCAGCCGGCAAACACCGCAGCCGCTGCAAGCATTCCAATCGCTCCTGTAATCCACTCTTTTCTCATCACACACTCCTGTTCGTTTCGCAGGCCCGCTGATGGGGCGGACAATGACAGAACCTTCCGTTCAAAACTCATCGGGCTTCGCTTACCTCAACGGTGTCGAGCAACACAATTTCATTTCCTTCACTTTTCAGCAGGGACACATTCCAGGGAAAGGCCGGAGCCTCATCCGCTTTCATGTACAGGGCAAATCCATTGACTCCGGTGAGATAGGCCGGATAGGCTTCGCCGTTGATTTCCACGTACAGCCGGGTTTGGGTATCCACCTGGGTTTCGGGCACGCTGCCCTTGATTTCAAAATAGGACCGGTCGTAGGCATAGGGCGCAGCCGCAACGCTGCATTCTCCTATGGCTGCCCCGGCGGCATCTGCGTCAGTCCCGCCGGACAGATTGACCGGATCAAAAGCCATCAAAGGCGGCATGGTCAGGAAATCCCGCAGGTTGCGCTCCACCTTTTCAAAGATGATGTCCGTGGCCTCTGTGGCGGCCAGCTGCTGGTCGATTCTGTACAGGGCCTCTTTCGTGAAATAGGCTTTCCGGTACTGGTTTGCCACCAGAGGAAGCAGGGTATTTCCAAAGGAATCCCGGAACATCAGCAGGGTGCGGTCCGAACCGTTGGCCGTCTCGCAGGATGTCTCGATCCAGGCATCTTCCACGCTTTCGGCGCCATTGGTCACCACATAATCCTTCGCAACGTCATAATAATAATTCACTTCCCGCTCACCGTAAAGAGTGTAAAGCATGCGGTTTAAATCCCCGTCTTCCCGTTTCTGGCGGGTGATGCGGACACTGCTGTAGTCGTCGTGGGTCTTTTCCGCCGCGTCTAAGATGGCGTTGTAGGCCAAAAGGGCGCCCTTGTTGTTCCAGTGGGAGTCCCGTTTTAAGTACAGGGTCTCGGACTCGGCCCGGAAGGCCGCGGCCAGATCCACGTAGGGCACGGAAAGGTCTTCTAAGAAGGGCACCAGCCGGTCGATCTCATGGGTGCCGTCCACAATGGCGGCGTCATAATAGGGCATGTGCTCGCCATACAGGGTGTTTTTGTTGGGCGGAATGGCCAGAACCACATGCCGGCCGGATTCCTTTAAGGAATCAGACACCAGCGACAGGTTGTAGGCTACCGCAAACAGCTCCCGGTCCGACATGCGGTCCGTTCCCTGATAATCCTTTAAGGTGGAGGTGTAGTACAGCCAGCCGTCCGTACCGGCGATGACCCGCTCCGCCGAGGACACACCAAAAACGGAACTTAAGATTTTCGCATCGGCAAAAACCAGTTCGTTGCGGAAGGCGAAATGCTCTTTAAACCAGGTCTCAAATTCCGAGAAGAAGGAAATGTTTACGGTCCCCTCCCTGGTCACCGAGGGAAACTCGGACAGGGTGCGGTTTTCCGTACTTTCCGTGGTGGGCCGGACAGCCATCCCGGCAAAGGGCAGCACGCAGAGCACCAGGCAAAGCAGGATAAATATTCTTTGAAAGATCTTCATATATGCCTCTTAAAACCGGAAGTAAATAAACGGATTGTAGGAACCGCCGGACAGGCGCAGTATGCACCAGCACAGCAGGGCCAGACAGACCACATAAACCGGAGCGGTTTTCGCTTCCCCATCCAGAAACCGCAGTTTCTTAGGCAGAGCGCAGACGATCACCGCAGCAGCCAGCATCACCAGGAAGTAGGGGTTCAGCTGGCGCAGCGCAAAGGCCATGGGCTCCGCGGAAAAATCAAAGCCGCCGAACATCCGGCCGATGAACGTAAGTCCCTGGTCTAAGGTATCCGCCCGGAAAATCACGAAGCCGATGGTCACCACCAGCATGGTGTAAATGTGGGCGATCACCTTGGGCAGACGCCGCAGCGCAGGCACCAGTTCTTCCAGGAAACTGAAAGCGCCGTGGAACAGGCCCCACACCACAAAGGTCCAGTTGGCCCCGTGCCACAGACCGGTCAGGAAAAACACCAGCACCTTATTCACACCGGTGCGGATGCGTCCTTTGCGGTTTCCCCCCAGGGGAATATAGACGTAATCCTTAAACCAGGAAGACAGGGAAACGTGCCACCGACGCCAGAATTCCTTAATGGAGGAGGACTGGTAGGGCTGCAGGAAGTTTTCTCGGAAATGGAATCCGAACATCCGGCCCAGGCCGATGGCCATGTCACTGTAACCGCTGAAATCGAAGTAGATCTGCAGGGTATAGGCGATGGCGCCGATCCAGGCGGCCAGCAGATTTAAGGACGAAACCTCGGCGTTGAAGCAGGCGTCCGCCGCCACAGCCATGGCGTTGGCAATGAGTACCTTTTTCGCCAGACCTGTGATAAACCGCACCAGGCCGGCGGCGGTCTCCTCTGTGGACACGGAACGCTGATTGATCTCCGCCTCGATATCCTTGTATTTTACGATGGGGCCGGCGATCAGCTGGGGGAAGAAGGAAATGTACAGAAGCACCTTGAAGAAGCTCTTCTGCACCCCCGTCTGTCCCCGGTACACATCAATCACGTAGGACAGCGCCTGGAAGGTGAAGAAGGAAATACCGATGGGCAGGGTGATGGCGGGCACCGGGATGGACAGCCCGGTGAGGCCGTTTAGGGTATTTAACAGAAAAGCCGTGTACTTGAACACGCAGAGAATGCCGATGTTAAAGACCACCGCCAGCACCAGGGCCAGGCGGCCCTTAGAGGATGCGTTCTGCGATGTAGCTGCCGGTGTTACGGCAGGTTCCTCCGTTTTTACTTCGGAAGAAGCCCCCGCTGCCCTCTTCTGTCCGCTTCCGATCCACAGCGCAAACAGGTAGTTCATCAGGGCGCTGGCGATCATTAAGAGCACGTAAACCGGCTCTCCGAAGGCGTAGAACAGCAGGCTTGCCACAATCAGCAAAGCATTGCGCACACGGATGCTGGGCACGATGGTGTGCAGCACGTACACCACCGGCAGAAAGATGCAAAGAAATACAAGGGAACTAAAGGTCATGAAAATCTACTCCAGTATTGGCTTAGGGAATCAGTTTCAGCCGGTTGTTGCGAAGACCGCTGTTTAACACCGACAGATAATTCTGTTTGTGGGAAATCTCGTAGGGCATGGCGTAGTAACTTAAGTCAAAATGATGCAGAGCCCATTCCGGGTCGTAGCAAAGACCGTCGATCTCGATCCAGCCGTGTCCGCCGCTGCTGCAGGCGTACACTTCCTCGTAGCCCAGAGCCTTGGCCATGTAACCGAAGGCCGCGGCGAAGCTGAAGCAGTTGCCCCACATGTTGTCAAAATAGTGATCCGCATAGCGGGTGTACCAGTCGGCCTCCCGGTAATGGGGAATCCAGGGATTCTTTTCCTGATGGCCATGGAAGCTGTCAAAGCAGACCCGCAGTTTTTCCTCCCGGGTCATATCCTTAGTGGTGATGCTTTCCACGTAGGCCCGGGCCTTGGCTAAGGTGGAGGAATCCGGCACGTAGACCACGTCCCGAAAGGGATCCTCCACAGTGGCTGTGGCCACCGCTTCTTCCACACCGTCGCCGCCGGTTACCAGCGCCTGCACCTGATAGGTGCCGTGAATGCCCTGATGGCTGCGGTAATCCGCCTGGGCAAACCAGGCGCCATCCCAGTATGCGGCAGGATACACGCAAAGATTGCTCTGATCCGCCTCGCTCCAGATGGCAAAGCGCACGCTGCTGACGCCGCCCGGCGCCGTTGCGCCGTTTAAGACCGCAGCGAAAGTGCCCTCTTTCAGATTCAGCTGTTCAATCTTCACTTCCGCCTGTGCAACGGCAGGCCCGGGGGAACCGGCCCGAAGTGCATACCAGGCCACCCCTTCGTCCTGCCAGGATCCGCCGGAAAGCAGAACGCTGCGCTCATAGGTATCATAGGTGTAAAAATGGCCGCCCACGGGAAGGTCCGGCGTATACAGACGGTACACAGGAACCAGATCCAGGCCTTCGTCCGTCTTCGTTTCTGTGCTGTTCGCTTTCTGTAAAGCGCTTACGGCCTGGGCTTCCGGCACGGAGTACCAGCAGATGCCCTCCTGCTCCCAGCCGTTTCCTCCCAGCACCCGGTATTCGTTGGCGTCCCGGGTGTACAGGTGCTCTGTGGTCGCCGGATTAAACAGGCGGTACACCGGCTCACCTTCGGAGGGTGCCACCCAGGCGGTACCTTCGTCCACCCAGGCGCGTTCCGATGACAGCACGTCCCGTTCATGGACATCCGTGGTAAACAGATGCTCGTGGGTCGGGCGGTAGTACAGGCGGTACACCGGAACCTCCGCCACGGCGGTTTCCGGTTCTTCAGCTGATGCCCAAAGGGGCGCATAAGCGAGAATGCTGCAGGATAAGATCCCCGCGGCAAACAGTCCGCACAATGTGCGGACTGCTGCATTTCTTATGGAATATTTTCCGAGTAGTTTCATAAATGTTCCCTGATTTCCTGGTCACAAGTGCAATACGACCGTTTATTATAACGTTTTAGCCCCCAAAAAGGAAGACACACATTCCGGCGGACAGCCGTTTTTCTGCTCTCCGGAAAGCCGTTTTTTTGCCTTCCGGTCAGCCCTTTTTGTCTTTGTGGCTATTTTCAACTTCATGGTTGATATTTATAAATCTCCGATATGCCCTCGCATACCGGCTCTTTAATGGCACTAGCCTGGTGCCTCTACCTGATATAATTCAGGCTGCTTTTATTCTTGTTACTTTTTCACCCACCCT
>JAZPYY010000051.1:0-9187 GCA_045544375.1 Shuttleworthella sp. | reverse complement strand
CCACTCCCTACGGAGACTGCGCGCGAAGGCTCTCCTGAGCGGGCTAGTCGCAGTTGGGAGTTAGCTCTCCGAGGCGTTGCGCCCGTCCGCGGTGGCATATCAGCTGTCGACGGCGCTGGTTCTCAATTGAAAATCAATTGTTTTACGCCAGAAACGCCTTTACATTCGCCAGGATTCCTGCCGCCACCTGGGGTTTGTTCATGGAATACACATGCACGTGTCCGACGCCGTTGGCGATCAGATCCATGATCTGCTCCGAGGCGTACAGAATGCCGGCCTGCTCCATCTTCGCCGGATCGTCGCCGAAACGGTCCACCATGGCCCGGATCTTCTGGGGAACGGCGGATCCGGACAGCTGGGCGCTGCGGAGCACCTGCCGGGCGTTGGTGATGGGCATGATACCCGGCAGAACCGGCACCTCAATGCCGGCGCTGCGGATCTGATACAGGAACTGATACAGGCGGGCGTTGTCAAAAATCATCTGCGTCGTCAGAAAATCCACACCCGCATCCACCTTTTCCTTCAGATGCTCGATGTCCTTCAGCTGAGAATCACACTCCACGTGACCTTCCGGATAGCAGGCCGCGCCGATGCACAGATCCGGATCCAGCACGCGCAGATCCCGGATCAGCTCCACTGCATAGGTGTAATCCGTGGAGATTTTGCCGTCCTTGGGTCGATCGCCCCGCAGTGCCATAATGTTTTCAATGCCGGTCTCGCGGTAGCGGGCAACCATCTGCTTTACTTCCTCCCGGGAAGAAGCCACACAGGTCAGATGGGCCAGACAGGGCACGCCGTATTCCGTCTGCAGAGCGTGGGAAATGGACGCGGTGTTCTTGCTCGTAGATCCGGCCGCGCCATAGGTGACACTCATGAAATCCGGACGCAGCGCCGCGATCTGGCCGGCGGCAGCCATCACACTGTCAAATCCCTCGTCTGTCTTCGGCGGAAATACCTCAAATGAAAGGGTAACCGGATGGCTGTCGAGAATCTTGCGGATTTTCATCTTCTTTTCCTTTCCGGGACAGAGCGCTGTCCCCGAGTATCCTGCTGTTACTGAATCGGCATGTAAGTGAACGTTCCGGTGCAAAGCAGCTGTCCATCCTGATCGTAAACATCCGCGCGGGCGACCGCAACCCGGCGGCCGCATTTGATCACCTCACCCTTCGCGGTCAGCTTCGCCGCGTTCAGGCCCGGACGAAGATAAGAAAACGAACTGTTGACCGTGGTGGGTGCCTGCATCACCGTATTCGTCGCCGCACCTGCAGCCACATCGGCCATGGTAAACAGGCAGCCGCCATGCACCGAACCCCAGGGGTTCATGACATGCTCCGTAACCGTCATTTCCACAGTAGCCGTACCACTCTCCATCTCTGTCACCAGAATTCCATTTTCACTGGCAAACACGTTGCACTGATTGCGCACCTCCGGAGACACGGCCAGGCCGCGCATGCGCTCCTCGTCAAAAAACTGATTCATATTCAATCCTTTTCCTTTACCGCTGTGCATTTAAAAAGTAAGTATACCATAAGCGACGAGGACGGTGAACATTTATGTTCACCGGACGACCGCAAAAGATCACAGCCGCGCAGCGGGTGTGATACCACAGGCAACGAGCCAAATGAACATTTATGTTCATTTGGCGACTGCCAACGATAACAGACGCGCAGGAAGGCCCGCTGAACGCCAATGTTCAGCGGGCCTTCCAATGGGTGAGTTATTCCTTTTCGGATCAAAGAGAATCTTAGCTGTAGAAGAAGGTGACAAAAGTGCCTGTCCCTTTTGTCACTTGGATCAAAGAGAATCATTGCTGTCGACTCAGAGGGAGACAAAAGTGCCTGTCACTTTTGTCTCATCTCCACCAGTCCAACCTGTGCGGGGATATTCTTCTCAAAAGGTCTCTGCCCGTTAAGCGGTAGGCCGGTCAGATTCAGATACAGTGTGTCAACGCATGCTTCCGGCACGATCCATGCATAATGGATCTGCTGGGTCTGTCCGGCTTTTAAGAGCGGCAGATAGTTCTTTTCACAGGTCTGTCCGGGCACGTCATAGTACTGCATCTGACGGGTTAATCCCGCTCTGTCAGACTCCAGATCTGCAACCTGGCCATCCACACCGGCAAAATGCCAGGTTCCATCGGTCTGTACCAGATATTCCAGCGAGCCGCTGAAATAGAGATCCGAAATGTCTTCCGTTCCGGTATTTTCATACTCTACGGTCGCATACACCAGTTTCACCGGATAGGTTTCTGTTGAGAGAACCTCGCCCAGGGTATCGATTCCGTTTCCGGCGCTTACCGTTTCGTCCGTGCCGTTCAAGAGCGATCCGTCAGCACCGATCTGACCCTTCCAGCTCTCCGGCAGCCTGGCGCCGTCGGACAGGATGGACAGATCATCTGCTGTTACGACTTCCTTCACCGTGGCCCGTACGTCCGGCAGAAATACATAATCTTCGCGTATCTCCGCCTCATCAATTACCTGATACCATTCATAAAACGGACAGAATGGATCTCCCACAGCGTGGAGATTTGTCATCAGCAGAGCGTCGATTTCTCCTGCCTCCTGTGATGTATTCGATGATGCCATTGCCGCTGTTTCCAGATCTTTCTTCATCCAGGCAGCAATATCGTCCCATGACCGATCGTAAAACGCGGCGTACTGCACATCGTATTCTTCGACTTCCACAAAAGTCAGATTTTCAGCAACCTCAAGCAGTTCATCGCGATCTGTCTGCCCCCAGGCATTCAACTCTACCAACCGCGCATATTCCGGGAACAGGATAAACAACCGATACCGGGAATTCACATCATCTGTACGATTACGAATCTCAAACAATGCAGCCTCATGGCCCGCTATCGTCATATTTTCAGAATTCACGACAAACGCGAGGCGAATCGGTGCATTTGAATCAAGCACGTAGGTATTCAGAAAATAACCGCGCGTCAGCGCATCATCCGAGAAATGTAGCGGCACCTCCTTTCCATCGGATGACGACAGTTCTTCCGGCATCCAGTTCGCCACAAGCTGCACCTTCGGAAGATCCATGGTCTTCGCGATGGCGGCGTCTTCCGTCAACCGTTCCGCAGCCGATAGTTCCTGCTGCGCGTCCGTGGCCGCAGGTTCGCCTTCATCCGCCCGCTGCGCCGACAGAGAGGCGGAATCTGTCTTGCTTTGTTCAGCTGGCGCCTGTTCCGGCAGATCCGCATCCACCTGATAGGTCGCATTCTGCCGCAGCCGGAATCCATTGACACCTGCGTATACCGTTCCCGCCCCAAGCAGCAGTACCGCAGCTACAGCAGCCACCGTCCGCAGCCCGGACCGGGATGTCGTTGTCATCTCTTTGTGCCGGTACCGGCGAAGCAGGCGACTGCGGCGGGCGAGATAATCCTCCGAAAACACATGATCCTCCGGGAGATGGTCATAGGTGTCCGTAAACGCTTCAAATGCCTGTTCCATTCTTTTTAGAATATTGTCTTCCATATGTTGCTCCTTACTTCACGCCAAACCTTTCGGGCTCACCGTTTTTCATAAATCATCTGGCGCCGTATCCTTCTGTCCGGTTCACACGGATTCCGCCGGTCCGCTTCGTCTGCGCTGCTCTCGTTCACGAAGCAGTGCCAGTCCCCGGGTCAGTCTTTTTTTCACTGCAGCCTCTGAAAGATTCAGATCCTGTGCGATTTCCGCCGGTGTTTGCTCCTGATAGTATCGCTTATACAGCACTTCCCGGTAGTTTTCCGGCAGACCAGCCAGCAGCTGCGGGACCTCTTCCGTCAATGTTATCTCCGCAGACGGATCCGGAATGTGTTCCGCCTGCTGTGGATCCGCATCCATGGAAATCTCACGGGAAAACCGCCGCTGGTTTTTTCGGTAGATATCAATGGAGGCCTGACGCACCACGCGGATTACCAGACGTTTTGCTTCCTCCGATGCGGCATCCGGCAGTGGTTTTCTGTACCGTAGAAAACGTTCCAGCGCATCCATGACGGCGTCCTCCGCCAGGTACGGATCCCCCAAAACCGCGAACGCCATCGCATACATCTTTTTTTCATGTCTCAGAAAAAATGCCTCCACAGCATCTGTTTTATGGTGTTTTGTATTCACGATGATGTTCCTTATAAATCGTTGGGTTTCTCTCGATTCGAATCGTTCTATTTATTATAACGTTTTTTGTGCTAAAAAGAGGACAAGCGGATGGGCAAGCCTTATCGGTCGGATGAGCAGGCCTTACCGCCCATTGAAAAAAGCTGTGTCAGTTTTTTACTGACACAGCCTTTTTCATACCCGCTTTCCGACAATTCTTCCTTCTTCAATCAGAATGATCTCATCCGACAGACTCTCCAATGACGGCAAGTCATGACACGCCAGAATCACCAATGCACCCCGCTCCTTTTCCCGAAGAATCAGCTCCTTTGTCCGGGCGACACTGGAATCGTCGAGCGCATTAAACGGCTCGTCCAGTATTACCAGTTCCGGCTTCTCCATAAGCGCAGCTGCAAGGCCAAGCTTCTGCTTCATTCCCAGGGAGTATTTTCGGTAGGTGCGCTTATCCCGGGGTTCAAGGCCGACATCGCGAAGCGTATTTTCAATGTCCGCATCCGTCGCCACACCTTTCAGCGATGCAATTTGCTTTAAATTATCAAAACCTGTAAAATTCGGCAAAAAAGCAGGCGATTCGATTAATATGCCCACACTGGGAGGAAAGGAAATATCCTTTCCCATTTCTTTTCCGTTAATCAGCACACGGCCTTTTGTCGGAAAGATCAGCCCGCAGATGGCACGGATCAGCATGGTTTTTCCGCTGCCGTTGACGCCGCGAAGTCCGTAGATCTTTCCCCCTTCAAACGTCAGATTGATATCCTTCAGAATGGTGTTATTACGAATGGTTTTTTCGTAATTTTGAATTTCAATTTTCACATTCTCATCCTTCCTGAAAACAGGCCTCTAATCGATGGTTTCGTCCCGCTTCATCTTCCGCAGAAAAAAGAATGCGGTTACAAGAAACATCGCGGCGTATTCGGCCAGAATAATCCAGATCGTAATTCCTTCTCCCCTCTGGGCCGGCGTAAGATAGGAAAAAGGTGCAAAACGATGATTTCCGGTGGTTGCGCAAATGGAATAGATAAAAAGGTGAAGTACAAAGGGCGCTGCCAGAACCAGAAAAGAATTATAAATGTAAGCACCCATCGTAAGCGAAGCCGCCGCCACCAGTCCGGCAAATACGAATATGAGAATCAGATACAGAAAAATATACAGATTCGGGTGGTCATAATACCACGAAGCCCACATCTTGCCCGCCACAACCGGAGATCTTCCCGTGGACCAATCCGGCCGGACAGAAGGAAGCGTTGCCGTGGACAGCATGATATTTACGATCAGCGGAATGACCGTCACAATTCCTCCGCTTAAGAACGCAGCGGAAGCTTTTGCAAAATAATAGTGTTTTCTCTCACCCCGGACGAACATCTGGGCTGTATAACCAGTGGAGCGATCATGTAAAAGCGACGTGCCGCAGGGAAGGGCGCTTAACACCGGAAGAATCAGAAAATACAGATAAGCCTGGGGCGTTAACATTTCACCGCCGATCCATTTTTCATACCACGTGTGCGGGTTTAACGTCCCCAGGGACTGATTCAGATAGGTGTCAAGATACTGCACCATGCTGACGACATAAAACAAATACTGAAGCACGGCGATTAAGCATCCTATCATAAGGGCCGTCCAGAAAAAACCGGAGCGCAGCACCCTGTTCATCTCAGCTCGAAAATAGATTCTCATGCATCTTCTCCTGGCTGATCCGGCAGATCAGCATCATTCCTGTTCCTGTGAAACCCCGGCCGTTCCGTTTTCACTGAGTTTAAAGACATTTTTCACCGGATACAGCGTCGCTACCAGTTCGAAATCATCTGCAGAAGGTGTACGGTCGCGATAGTATTTTTGATTCACATTTCCAAACGTAAAGAACAGATCAAACGTTCTGCTTTCATTCGCTTCCATTTCATCAAGAAGGAAAGAAACGTCATGATTTACAACACCGCTGGTCAACGAAAGATCCAACACTGTCGACGTCTGCTCGTAAAGCGACTGAAGGGTCATATATTCCACATGGGGCATTTCCCGTTTCTGATCCAGCTCATTCGTTACCTTGTAACGAAGTCTTAATACGTATGTATTGTATTTTCTATAGAGATCTTCGTGACCATGTTCGTCGACGTATTGATATCTTTCCTTAAATTCATCGTATGGAAGTGTCTCCGCTTCCGTAACACAGATGCTGAATGAATCAATCACAAACGGTTCATTCATCTGATACTCGCGTACCACAGTCTGCGGATATAATCTGTTGATCCGGATGAAAAAAAACAGCCAGATCCCAAACAGAACAGCAACTGTCACCAGGGCAATTGCCAAACGTGTTTTACGGTTTTTACTTTGCACGGTTACCCCTTCTCCAGAAAATCAAATCTTTGCAGGAAAACACAGCCGGCGATCAGCGCAGCGGCAAGAACGCCGGCATCTATTCCCACAGCGGCCGCCGCATTCAGACCATTCATAAGAACCGGCGGAAAGCGCATGATCATCGAAAAATTTCCAATCAGCGCATAGGAAACAAAATATGCAGAGAACACCTCGTAGCCAACTACCGCGGCAAAACTGAAAACAGGGCGGATATACATGGACAAAAGAATCTGACAGGATGTGATGGCCATGGATGTCAGCACAGGCAGCGCAAACAGGTGCAGCATCAGGTGCGCCGGCGTTGCAGCCTCCGGATTGATCTCACAAATCGAGAACAAAATCTCCTGATTCAGCTCGAGGGAAAACTGTCCGACCGCCGCTGAAAACAAGACCGCCGTCAAGGCAAGCACAGCATAATAAACAAGCACAAGCGCCATACCATACACATATTTCCCAAGATACCATCCCATTTTACGCTCTGAGCGAAGCAAAAACTGCATGCCGAAACCGGACATATCTTCTACTGCATAGCTGCCTACAGCAAAGGCCAGATACAGATGAACCACCAGCCACATGACGGGAATCTCAAACCGCCGTTCTATCAGCGGATCAAATTTTCTCATTCCCCGAAGCAAAAACGCAAAGTATTCTATGGTTGCGGGCGAAGATTGCACCCGCCCCGCTTTTGCTGCCTCGATACATGTAAAGTAAAGAATCAGGCAAAATGTCAGCGCAGCACCCACCAGCGGCAGCAGCAGCTTCCAGCGAAGAACGATACCGCAATGCAGATCATGACGGATCTGCTGTATTATTTTTTTCATTCTGTAAAAACCCTTCCAGGGGGATCAGCCTGCAGGCTTCCAGATTATAGCTGGAACTTCCCATATTGATGCACAGATACGGACTGTATTCGGAAAAACCATCATCCGCCGGGACGGCGAACAGTACCGTCGTATACTCCGCAGCATGCGGTGCCAGCTCCGGGATAAAATACCGGCGCTGATCAACACCCGGCTGCAGTGACCCCCAGATAAACGGTGTCGCATACAGGGTGTGTTCCTCGTCCGCCAGCCAGTATTCAAACTGGTGTACGGGGATCTGTTTTGACGTCTCATCCGCACTATTTGAAATCTCAATCTCGACAAACGCCAGCAGATATCCCTGCTCTGCCGTGATCGTACCGTCCTCCGAAAAAATAATGTGTTCCCGATTCTGGACACCCTGACCAATGTCACCCGCGTCCATCCGTCTCTCTGTTGTAAACGAAACATCCGTAACGCGGTAGGTGGCCTCGCCTGTAAAGGGTGTTCCTATTGTGCATGATTCTGACGGATTCGCCATTGCCTCCTCCAGCAGTTGATCAATATTGGCCAGGCGCTCCCGGGTGCTTCCGGGTTCTGCCTTTTCTTGTGCTTTTAAGGCATCCTGATAAAGCTCCTTGTAGGAATCGTATGCGTTCTCCTTCTCCTGCAGTTCCTTCCTTATTCCTTCCTGTATTTCCCGATTGTGCTGTAAATCCTCTTCCGTATAGTCTTCTTTTCGGGCATGCTTGATCAGACCGGATTCATCCGTTTCGTCTCCGGACGCACGTCTTGCCGCTTCCTTCGCATCATGGATCTGTTCCTTTGAAGCATTGATCAGGTTTCTATATAACTGCGGATATATCTTTATAAAACCAAATGCCAGGATTACCAGAAGAAGACCTGCCGCGATCCAGCTTCTCTTTCGCTGGTTTCCTCTCCTTCGATTCACTTTCCCGTCACCGCCTCTCTTTTACAGCGAGATACCTTACCGATTCGAATCGCTCTATTTAAAATAACGTTTTTGCTATCCAAAAAGAGGACATATAAAAATGAAGGCCGTGCCAGTTTTTTGCTGACACGGCCTTCGCCTCGTTCTACTTAATTTAAGGAACAGCCTTTCGTTCCCATATCTCCTAAAGGAGTCAAAAGTGCCTGTCACTTTTGACTCATCAGCTCTTAAACAGAGTGCTTAAGATGCCACGTCCCAGGCTGGCGCCCACATTGCCGCCTAAGGTTTTGCCGAATTTGCCGAATTTGCCGCCTAAGGTTTTGCCCACTTCGCGGCCGACAGTGCCGACGATGCTGCTGCCCACGGATTTGGCGGCGCGTTTCTTTGCCGCCGCTTCCTTGGCTGCTTCCCGCTCGGCTTCCCGCTGGGCTTTTTCTTCTTCCTTCGCCTGTGCCTTTGCCTCGGCCTCCGCCAGTTTTGCGGCGGCGGCTTCTTCCGCGGCCTTTGCCTGTTCCGCTTCTTTTTCCAGGCCCATGCGCTCTAAGAATTCAAAGGCGGATTCGGGATCGTAGCCGTTGGCGTATTTCGTGTACAGCAGGCTTTCGTTGATGGTCATGCGGCGCTCGTCTTCCGTGATGGAGCCCATGCGGCTCTTGGGCGGCAGGATGAACACCTTCTGGGCAATGCCGGGCACACCGTCATCTCCTAAGAAGGACACCACGGCTTCGCCGGTTCCTAAGCCTAAGATGGCCTCGTAAGTGTCAAACTCGGGATTGACGCGGTAGCTCTGAGCCGCGGCCCGCACGGCCTTCTGATCGGAAGGCGTGTAGGCGCGCAGGGCGTGCTGCACCTTGTTGGACAACTGTGACAGCACGCTGGAGGGGATATCCGTGGGGCACTGGGTGACAAAATACACGCCTACGCCCTTGGAACGGATGAGGCGCACGGTCTGCTCGATGCGCTCCAGCAGCATTTTGGGG